>JBDSBL010000261.1:0-14108 GCA_039921625.1 Chitinophagaceae bacterium | reverse complement strand
CCGCTGCCGAGGTGATAGTCCAACACCAAGTCACCGGGCGATGTAGTCATTTCTATTATACGTTTTAAAAGTTTTTCCGGCTTTTTACCATTGCTAAAAACAATGCCTCCCTCTATGGCCGCCGTAGTGCCAATATCAACCCAAAGGTCTGAAGCAAGCAAACCGAAATAAGTAGACCCACCCTCATTGATTATCCGTTCGCGCAAGGGCACCAGCACTCCACCATCGTAGATCAATACGGTGTCGCCAGATGCATTAATAAATTCTTCCACCATTCCAGTGCCTTTGTTTTTTTCGGCAAAGGCTTTAAATTTTTCACCAGCTTTTTTTATGTTTTTTTCAAGCGAGTAGATGTGGGCCGCATGGGCCAATGCATAGTGAATAAATTCTTTTTGTATCGCAAAGTTTTCAAAAGGCGAAAGCTCTTTTGCTTTCCGTCCTTCTCCCTTTTTAGCAGCAAATGTTTTGCTTAAATCAGTTACTGTATACGTGCCTTCTTTTTTAATTACTTCGTATTTATAATTTAAGTTGTATTCTGCTTTTGTATAAAAAGGCTTGAAGCGGAAGGATGCCTTTTTTGCATAAAATAATATGTGCTCTTTTACTTTAAACAATCGTTCTCCGCGTTTTACATTTATGGCATTTACACCACTTTCTGTACTTGATTTGATGACGATGGCTTCTTTAAATTTATCTCTTCCCAACACTTCATCGCAGAGTACTTTCAGGTAAGCAGCTTCGGTATCATCCGTTTGAATAAAAATGCATCCATCTTCGGAAAGTAGCGTCCAGGCTACTTCCAGACGATTTTTCATAAACGTAAGCCAGGTAGCATGGTTAAAGCTATCGTTATATAAAAAAGCATCAGAGCCCGTGTTGTAGGGCGGATCGATGTAGATCAGTTTGACCTTGCCGGCAAACACTTTTTTAATACTGTGCAACGCCAAAAGATTGTTGCCGCGGATAATGAAATTGTCATTGCCAGAAATTTCCTCAGGTACACTTTTGCCCTCTTTTGTATAGCGAAAAAATTGTGTGAATGCTTTGGGCTGCAGCAGGCGATCTATTGAATCAGGAGCCATTGTTTGGCTCCAAAAAACTTCTGTGCGGCCAGACTCTTCTTTAGTTTGGCCTCCTTCCAGCACTCCATCTTTATAAGGCCAAGCCAATACCACATCGCCACCGCTGTGAAGCATCTGCCCATTGACTGAAAGCCCTATTTTATTTTTAAATGCTGTGTAGCTGTTAGGCAAAAAAGACTTGCTGTTTATAAATTGCTGAAACTTTATTTTATCAAATACAAAGAGCCCATCTACCTCTACAAAAAAGTATTTTTTACTGGTGGAGTTTGCTAGCAAAAGCCGGAGAAGACCAACATCTAAGCCCAACGCCAACTCGGTAATTTTATTTTTTAAAAGCTTGCCTCCAGCCGTCAGCCGCGGGTCTTGCGTTAGCACAGAGGTCATTTCTTTTAAGAGGTCCTGCATAGCCGGGTAAGATACTATTTTGTCTTTTATCAAATACACGGGCATCTATTTCAGAACCATTTATTTTGCTGAAGACTATGAAGAATAATGAAACGAAAAGGATTGAAAAAAACTGGGCGGAAGGGTTACTTCAATTTTATACTACGCTGATGCCGGCTTCCTCATTGCCAAATGACGTGCAATGGCTTTACCCGCAACGGCAACCAGAAGTGGTATCGCTTATGAAGACGTTCTTCCAAAAGTTTTTCAATGATTCCCAACCACGCACTCTATTGCTTGGTATTAATCCGGGCCGTTTTGGGGCGGGAGTTACCGGTGTAAACTTTACAGCGCCCAAGCAGTTAGTACGGTATTGCGACATTCCACATCCCCTTTCGCAAACAGAACTATCTGCAGAATTTATTTATGAAATGATTCAGGCATTTGGAGGAGCGTCTGCTTTTTATCAAGACTACTTTATCGGGTCGGTTTGTCCTCTTGGGTTTGTAAAAGGAGGAAAAAATATTAATTATTATGACGAGAAAGAATTGCAAGTCGCTGTGGAGCCGTTCATAGTAGAAAACCTACACAAACTTTTAGCACTTAACGTATCTAAAGAAAAGTGCATCTGCATTGGCGGGGAAAAGAATTATAAGTACTTAAGTTCTTTAAATGAAAAGCATCAATTCTTTAAAAAAATAATTGCTGTGCCGCATCCAAGATTCATAATGCAATACAGAAGAAAGCAAAAGGATGACTTTATTATTCAATACTTACAGGCCCTTACCGGGTAGCATTGTTTTTGATAAATTACTTCATCACCTTACTTTCAAAACAATTATTAATTTCATTGGCATTTATTTATGAACAATAATCAGACGATCGATTCCAACCTTTTACGACAGATCTTTTTTATTTTACTGATTGTCTTTTTAGGCATTGTACTTTTTCGGGAGCTTCGGTTTTTTATGTCCGCCTTTTTAGGGGCTGTTACTTTTTATGTGATCATGCGGGAACGAATGTTTTACCTGACAGAAAAAAAAGGTTGGAAACGGCCACAAGCGGCCGGAGTACTTATGCTTCTTTCGTTTTTTGTGATCCTGGTGCCCATTGGTCTATTGGGTAACATCCTTTATTCTAAAATAAGTTATGTAGTAAGCCATTCTTCAGAATTGCTTACTTCTTTGAAGCAATCAGTAAATACTATAAAAGATAAAGTAGGATACGAAATTATTAAACCGGATTCTATAAATCAGTTAGGCCCTTTCCTGGCTCAGTTGCTTCCCAAAATACTGGGAGTTACGTTGGATACCATCACTATCATTGGTGCGCTTTACTTCATTTTATACTTTATGCTGGTCAATGGCCGGTCTATGGAAGATTCATTGTATGAGTACGTTCCCTTAAAAGATGGTAATGTAGAGCTAATAGGAAAAGAAATTAAAATAATGGTCGTCTCAAACACGATTGGCATTCCCTTAATTGCTTTTATACAAGGGGTGGTAGGTCTTATTGGTTACTTGGTGATTGGCATTAATGAGCCGTTTTTATGGTTTGTAGCCACCTGCATTACCGCTATGATGCCCGTGGTAGGTGCGGCGCTGGTGTATGTGCCACTTACTATTATGCTTTTTGCTCAGGGAGCCACCGGCAAAGGAATTGCCATGGCACTTTGGGGTTTTGGCCTTATAGGACTGGTTGATAATTTGTTCCGCTTCGTGATAAATAAAAAATTAGGAGATATACATCCCCTAATCACCATATTTGGTGTTATTGCCGGTTTGCAGTTATTTGGTTTTATAGGGCTAGTATTCGGGCCGCTGCTTTTATCTATGTTTTTGCTGTTATTGCGTATTTATGGCAATGAATTTTTGGTAAAAAAGCGGGAAACAAAGCGGGTGAAATAAAAATATATGCTTTAACTAAGTGAAATGCCTTACCTTTTTAATTGGTTTTAGCGTATTTCCCATAAAATCTTAAAGTTTTCACATGATATGCTTGCAACTTCCTATTCGGCATAATATTTTCACATTCTCGGCGTTCCAATAACCAGGAAAAATCAATTTAATAAAAGTGAGAAAAACATTACTGCCACTCGCCTTAGGATGCTTGTCACTTTCCTTTGCTTTTTTTCCGGCTTTAACAGCAGGAAGTAAGGATGCCAGAATTAGTACAAGTTCTTTTTCAGAAAATATAGTTTCAGAAGCAGCGCATACCGCAAAAACGGTAGAGTCTAGCAGTGCTTACCTGGCCACTGTTCTTTATGACAGTCTTCAGTTAGGCAAAATGGGTTTATCCATGGAAGCGCTGCAATATGCTGTAAAAGGATATCAGAAACTTTTGAACCGCCGCGCATTAGGAAGCAATTCAGATGTGTTGACCGTGGTTGACTTTAGCCAGTCATCTCACAAAAAGCGGATGTACATTATTGATGTTACAAATAAGAAAGTTCTTTTTAATACTTATGTTGCTCATGGCAAAAACTCAGGACTTGATTACGCAGAAGATTTCTCAAACACGCCGGAATCTCTGCAAAGCAGCCTTGGTTTTTATGTAACTAAAACCACTTACACCGGAAAGCATGGCTTGTCTTTGCGCCTTGATGGCAAAGAGCCTGGCTATAATGATAATGCAGAAGAAAGAGCAGTGGTAGTGCACGGTGCTGAGTATATAGGTGATCAGCGGTTAGGCTCTTCCTACATGGGAAGGAGTTTTGGATGCCCTGCTGTACCTCAGGCACAAGCTGGCAAAGTAATCGATTACATTAAGAACGGAAGTTGCTTATTCATATATCATCCATCTAAGAATTACCTGCACGGATCGACCATATTAAACGGCTAATTTGGACGCAAACAAGGATGGATGACAAAAAAGCCCCAATCGTACCCTATGATTGGGCTTTTTCTTTTTACAACCTTTATTGTAAAAATCACTTGGGATAATTCTTTCTATAAATATTGAAATAGAATTGTCCGGTGGCTCAATAGTAGGACCTACTGTTGAACGGAGCATCGCAACGGAAGCCTAATAGAATGGCAGCCGCTGGCTAAATAATAAAAATTTGTGCTAAACGACCTGAGAATATTAGAAGGGTTTGCTGCTTATTTGCCATCAGGCAATTACACAAAGAGGTAAGCAACTAATTGCGCTAGTATGCCAATGACAAGTCCTACGTACACCTCCACCGGCCGGTGATCAGATGTGAGTAACCGTGCAGTACATACAAGACCACCTATAAATAGACCAACGGAAAGGTAAACACCAAAAGAAGAATCATCTGTAAAGGCAATTAAAATAAGGTAGGTGACCATTACTCCTATAGAGATGGAATGCATACTTACTTTAATAAAACTATTGATCAACAAACCTGCACTGGAGGCTAAAAAAATAGCAAGGCTGAGCAGTACAAACACCTTTGGAAATTCGGGCTGATTATGCAACACATACCACATCCAAAAGTAATAAACCCCGCAGGCTACATAGGGAATGATGCGGTCTTTTTGAGTTTTTAAGTAAATGGAATTAATAAAGCCAAGGCCTTTGGCCAGAAAGATAGTCACCAGCGGAAACATGGTATACATGATAAAGAACCGAACTAGCAACCTTGTTTTATCTTCTGCTGTAAATGCAGGCAATACGGGATGTATATAAATTAAAAACCAGGATAAATAAACCGGTATAAACAGCGGGTGAAAAATTAAAGAAATGGCTTTGGCTATAAAGCGTAAAGCGGGGTGAAAATAAAGTGTTTCGCCTTCTTGTAGTTGCAGTTGCTGATCGGTGGTGTACATAAAAACTAAAGCTCTTTGCGCAAGCGGGCAACCGGAATGTTTAATTGTTCCCGGTATTTAGCTACTGTACGCCGTGCAATATTATACCCTTTCTCCTGCAATAGCTCGGTAAGCCGTTCGTCGCTAAGTGGTTTCTTTTTATTTTCTGCTTCAATTAGGTCGCTTAATATCTTTTTTACCTCGCGGGTAGAAACTTCTTCACCGCTATCTGTAGTTAAGGATTCAGAAAAGAAAAATTTAAGCCTATAGGTACCAAACTCCGTTTGCACAAATTTGCTGTTGGCCACCCGGCTTACGGTAGAAATATCCAATCCTGTTTTTTCCGCAATGTCTTTTAAGATCATTGGTTTCAGGTTGGTTTCATCGCCGGTTAAAAAGAACTCATGTTGGTGATCCATTATAGCCGTCATGGTGCTGAGCAAAGTGTGTTGGCGTTGCCGTATCGCATCAATAAACCACTTGGCTGCATCTATTTTTTGTTTGATGAAAAGCACCGCTTCTTTTTGACGCCGGTCCTTTTTGGCACCACGATCGTATTCTTTCAGCATATCGCGATAGCCTTCACTAATGCGCAGCTCAGGAGCATTTTTAGAGTTCAAGGTCAATTCTAATTTCCCTGCATTATTGAATATAAAAAAGTCAGGTACCACATAACTTTCAGCCTTGTTTATTTCGCCCACATTGCCACCGGGCTTAGGGTTAAGCTTGGTGATCTGGTTCATCACATCCTTTAGGTCTTCATCCGAAAGATTCAGGCCGCGTTGTATTTTTTCGTAATGTTTTTTGGTAAACTCATCAAAGTATTTGGTGAGCGCCTGTATGGCAAGGTCCACTTCTTTTCCTTCCAGTTTTTGCCTCATAAGCTGCAATAGCAAGCACTCCTGCAAGGTGCGGGCTCCTACTCCGGGAGGATCAAAGTATTGAATGCGTTTAATTAATTCTTCTACTTCCTCATCAGAGGTCATGATGTTTTGCCGAAAAGCAAGATCATCTACTACGGCCCCTGTTTCTCTTCTGAGGTAACCATCTTCGTCTATGGAACCAATAATTTGTTCCGCAATGCGAAACTGACGTTCATCCAAATTCAACATACCAAGCTGCGCCTCCAGCACTTCGTAAAATGAAGTTTCTACCTTGTATGGAAGTGTTGGTTTATCCTCTTGTTCTCCATAATTTTCATCCCGCATTTTATAATCGGCAATATCATCATCTCCTTCGTGCACATAATCAGATATGTCTATATTTTCATACTGATCTTCCTTGCCGGATTCTTCTTCTGTGTATTCATCCGCTGCGTTCTCAGTAAATTCATCTTTGCCTTCTTCAAACTCGTCATGGCCTTCCTCGGAAAGTTCAAGTGCCGGATTTTCTTCCAATTCTTCTTTCACCCGTTCATCCAAAATAGCCGTAGGCACCTGCAGCAATTTCATTAACTGTATCTGCTGTGGCGATAGCTTCTGTAATAACTTCTGTTGTAAACTTTGATTCAGACTCATGTAACTTTGTTTTCAATACGGCAAAAAAAATTTGCCTTTCACACAAAAATCAAGCCGTAAATTTACATCAAATAACAATGTATGAAGCAGGGAGGATTTATTTTAGTTTTTCAATTGGCTGTAATCCTTTCCTATGCACAATCCGGGCTTCAAAAAAATGTTGCTGATTCGGCTCAAAGGTTTCTCTATCCCATTATTACACAAAACTATTATACCAAGAACATGTCTCCTATATGCAAAAAGGAATTGGAGATACAAAAGCGTACAAAAGTGAATGTGTTTTTCCGGCTTGGCAGCAAAAGCTATGTGGACTACCTGGAGCAAAAGCCAAATGCAACAAAAGGATTTAATTAATATTTGTAAGAAAACATACTGAAGGATTATTACCTATAATTCGGGTGCTCCCTAATTTCCAAAAACCTTTATTTATTATTAATTCGCCAGTTTCTAGGCTTATTAATTCACCGGCTTTTTAGGCAACCAATCCATTGGTGGTATCAGCGCTGGTGTTTTGTAATAATTGTTGCGCAATGAATCGTTCCATCCATTGGGATTGCTATAAAATGTGCGGCTGCTAAAATATACACTGCCTTGTATGGTTGGGTAGGTTCTCAACAATTCAATTTGATTGGGAAGCTGCGATTTATTGTGCCACGCCAGGCTATTTTTTTCCAGGGCCCGGTAGATACCATGACCAATATACATATGTCTTCCATACGCATGTTTAGCCCACCAATCAATCAGCACTTCGTAGGCTACCAGTTTATGGCCCGTTTCCCAATAAAGTTGTGGGGTCACGTAATCGATCCAGCCCATTTTTGTCCACAATAAAATATCTGCATAGAGGTCATCATAATTTGTTTGGCCGGCTTTGGTGGGGCTGCCTTCAGGATCTTTATCACTATTGCGCCAAACACCAAATGGTGAAATCCCAAATTTGCACCAGGGCTTTTCCTCTTTGATGACTTTGCTTAATGCAACAATTATGGAATCTACATTGCTTCTTCTCCAATCTTCTTTATTCATTCCGTTGCCATACAAGGCATAGGTTTTCGCATCCGGAAACTCTTTGCCGGCAATACGATACGGATAAAAATAATCATCCATATGCACGGCATCAATATCGTACCGGCTTACCATATCGCGTATTACATTTTCCACCCACTTTTGACCATCTTTATTTCCTGGGTCAAAATATAAAGTGTTGCCATATTGCAGAAACCATTCAGGATGGATTTTAGTAATGTGGGCTGGCGCAATGGAGGCTTTGCCGATACTAAAATTGGCCCGGTAAGGATTGCACCAGGCATGAAATTCAAAGCCTCTTTTATGTGCTTCTGTTACCATGAACTCCAATGGATCGTAATATGGGGATGGTGGTTTGCCCTGCACACCGGTAAGCCATTGGCTCCACGGCTCATAAGGAGAAGGGTAAAAGGCATCCGCAGCGGGTCGCACTTGTACTATGACTGCATTCATTCCATTGCGTTTGTGCATGTCGAGCTGACGAATAAATTCAGCCTTTTGTTCTGCCACATTGTATTGGTTTCTGGCGGGCCAGTCAATGTTATCTACCGAAGCGATCCATACACCCCTAAACTCATAAACCGGCTGCGCAAATGAAAGCAAATAATAAAAAGTAAATGCAATGGCCAGAATTCCTTTTTTACACATATCCCATCAATTATGGGCGGCAAATTACATCATTCACCTTGTCGAAGTTTATCTAAAAGCATACTTAACATTTCTGCTTCTTTATCAGAAAGATGATGCACTACATCGTCAATAGAATTAGATGATGCATCTAGGTCCTTTAAGATAGATTGTCCTTTTTCGGTGATAGTAACATCTACAAGCCGTTTGTCTTTTTCGGAGATTTCTTTTCTTACCAGGTCTTTAGTTACCATCCTGTCCACTATGCGGCTGGTGTCACTCATTTTATCCAGCATGCGCTCTCTTATTTGCAAAGTAGAAAGCGGGTGAGGAGCCGCACCTCTTAGTATGCGCAGAATATTAAACTGCTGGTGCGTAATATGATATTCTGATAAGATGTTTTTTATTTTTTCCACCAACCAACCATAAGTAAACAACAGATTGACTATTGCCTTTTGCTTGGTGTTTCGAAAGTTATTTTGATGTATGTCTTTTTCGATACCCATAGTAAATAAGCTTATTACTCATCACTCATTTTCCTTATCCCCACACTTTTACTCCTTCCGAGCAATTGGCGCAGATGTCAATGTTCTGGCGGCTTTGCAGTACCTGACTTCTAAATTGCTGGTAGTTTTTGTTTGTCCACAATTCTTTGAATGTTTGGTTTTGCAAATTTCCTAACTGGTGTTGTGCATCTTTATCAAAACAGCAGGGAACCACTGCGCCGTTCCAGGTAATGACGGGATCGTGCCATAGCCTCCAGCAATGATTTTCCGCATTTCCTTTAAACTTCATTTTACCATCTTTGTCCTTTTTATAGCGGCTGTATTTTGCAATGGTTGGTATTAGCTGGTTGGGGTCGGTAGCATAGTCATACACCTGTGCCGTTTTTAACCACACATCATCAACACCAATTTCTTTTGCTAATTTTTTTACATCTTCAATCTGATGTTCATTGTGCCGAACTACCAAAAACTGGAAGATGATAAAAGGCGTTTTGCTCTTTAGTTGCTTTTTCCATTTTACTACATTTCCGGCACCTTCTATTACTTTTTTCAGGTTGCCTCCAATGCGGTATTGCTCATAGGTTTCCTGTGTGGTGCCGTCTATGGAAATGATCAATCGATCAAGGCCGCTTTCTACTGTGCGTTTGGCTACATCATCTTTGAGGTAATGAGCATTGGTAGAAGTGGCCGTATAGATCTTTTTGGATGCCGCATATTGCACCATTTTCAAAAAATCAGGATTTAAAAAAGGTTCTCCCTGGAAATAAAAAACCAGATAGGTGAGTTCCCTAGCCAGCTGGTCAATAGTTTCGGTAAAAAAATCTTTCCGCAGCATACCGGTAGGCCTTGAAAAAGCCCGCAGCCCGGATGGGCATTCCGGACAGCGCAGGTTGCAGGAAGTGGTAGGCTCAAAGGAAATAGAAATAGGCATGCCCCAATGCCTGCTTTTTTTGGTCCACCGGCTCAGGTGGTAGCTGCTATATACCTTGGCCATATTGAGCAGGCGAGGTGCTGTAAGCTTTGATAAAAAATTTACACTATCATTCCAATTCAACCGCGACATAGAGTGTAAAGATAACCGTGGAGGGATGGATTTTTATTACTTTAAGAAAACAGGTTGGCCCTCATTTTTACAAATCAAAATCATAGTGACTTAAGGTTAAAATTAAATCATTTGATTTCGCACCTACTTATTTGTAAACGCTATTGTTTTAGTATTGCATTGTGCCGCCAAAAAAGAAGTCAAAAGATAAGTTAGCAAAACGGGTTGTATGGATATCAGCCGGGGCGGCCGTTCTCTTTCTTAGCTACATTCTTTTTTTGTGGATCACTACGCGAAAAGTAGAATTTGTGCGGTACAAAGAATTTGGCATTCCCATGCCCACGAGTTATGAAATTCATGGCATTGATGTAAGCCGGTACCAGCAACGAATCAGCTGGCAGGAAGTAAGCAGAATGGAAGTGGCTAGTATCAAATTGGGCTTTGCGTTTATAAAAGCTACAGAAGGCAATGGAAGGGTAGATCCTTTTTTTAAACGCAACTGGGAACGGTGCAAAAAAGCAGGTATCGTTCGAGGTGCCTACCATTTTTTTATTGCTTCTAAAGATGGGAAAACGCAAGCAAAAAATTTTGCCGATAACGTAAAGCTGGAAAGCGGAGACCTGCCGCCCGTGCTGGATGTAGAGCAAACGTCGGGACAATCAGGAGCCGTATTGCGAAGTGAAATAAAGAAATGGCTGGATGCGCTGGAAGCTTATTGCGGAGTAAAGCCGGTAATTTATACCAATGCAGATTTTTATAAAACCTACCTGCAAGGTTATTTTGATGATTACCCCCTGTGGGTGGCGCATTACTTGCAATTGCATCAACCAAGAGTAAACCGTACGTGGACCTTTTGGCAACATAGCGAGAAGGGACGGGTGAATGGCATTTATTCTAAAGTGGACTTCAATGTTTTTAATGGAGATTCCGCTGCTTTCAAGTCCTTACTTATTCCTTAAGTGTTTTTGTTTTATTTATAAAAAATATCAGGAGCTGTGGTCCGTTATTATTTTCCATTGGCCTTTGATGCGGCGAAGCAGTAAGGTGTAGTGGCCGCTTAGGTCTCCAATTTGTCTTTTCAACATCCACTTGCCAACTACAAAATAGTAGTCAGGAGAAAGCCTTTTAACCTCAATGATATCAAATGCAAGCTGGCCCATAGCCGTAGTATCGGGATAACCTTTCTTGTAATTATTCAATGTGTTTTCCCAACCTCGGGTCACTCCGCTTTTGCCTACAAAGGTGAGCGAATCGCTATGCCAATAGGTTTGCATAAAGCCTTTTAGATCTCCGCGGTTCCAGCATTTTGTTTGAATTGATAAAAGTTGGCGGATAGTGGCTTCTTCACTTTTTTGCGCTGAGGAGGCAAGCGAAATAACCAAAGCTGCGAGGAGAATCATTCTTTTCATAAAAAACATTAAAAGTTTAAGGTACGCAAAGCTTATTGATATTGGGGCAACGGTGCCTTATGTACCTTTGGTCTTTATAATTGCTATGTCTAAAAAACGGTTATCCTATATTATTTTCTTTTCCGTGTTGGTCGTTATTTTTTTAGTAGTGCTATCTTTTGTTCCTGGTTTTAAAAAGCAAAACTTCCCACCACTTAGCACTGTGCGTCCTTTCTCTTTTACTACACAAGATGGTACTCCTTTTACTCAAAAAAACCTCGAGGGAAAAGTAGTGGTAGTGGAATATTTTTTTACTACCTGCACCGGCATTTGCCCCCGTATGAATAACAATATGCGCAAGGTGTATGAGACATTTAAGAACGAACCCAACTTCCTTATTTTATCACATACCTGCGATCCGCAAACTGACTCCGCGGCACGGTTGAAGCAATATGCTGACTCAATGGGCGTAGATACAAAGCGATGGGTGTTTTTAACTGGTCGCAAAGACAGTCTTTATAAAATGGCTCGTTTTAGTTACAAAATAGACGATCCCTCTAACAACGTAGCCAATATAGATGATGACTTTTTGCACTCTCAGTTTATGGCGGTAGTCAATAAAAACGGAGAGGTAACGAAAGTGTATGATGGATTAAAACCTACGGAAATAGCCGAGATGGAAAAAGAAGTTACTAAATTATTAAAGCAATAAACCATATTAATGGCAGCATCGGATATACCAAATAGTGACCGCTTGCTTGCTGCTATTCTCCGCAAAAAAAATCTCAGTTTTACTGAAAGCAGAAAAAAGATTCTTTCCCTTTTTCTACGCGATAACGATGCACTCACGCATGGTGCCATTGAAAAGCGGGCAGGTGAAAAATTTGACCGGGTGACCGTGTACCGTACCTTACAAACCTTTGTGGAAAAGGGAATTATACATACAATACCTACTGAAGAAAATGCGGTACTTTATGCCTTGTGCAAAGACTGTGCAGAGGGCAGCCACCACGATGATCATGTGCATTTTGTATGCACGCAGTGCCATGCCACTCTTTGTTTGGATGATGTAGTGTCACCAGCTTTTGACCTTCCTGCTGGGTATGAAGCCGAGAGTGTGAATGTGATCATTAAAGGAGTATGCAGAAATTGTAATAAAAGATGATGTTTCCTTTCTTTTTAGTCCTTCGCCATGATCGGTATGTAAATATCTTCTTCTGATTCGGGGTCGTTGTTTTTATACAAAGCTCCTAATAGTTCAAAGTGAGGCCGGCTGTCAAGCGTATAGCTAGAGGAAGGCAACCAGGTTCTGAATATATAATCAAAAATGGAATTGTCTGTATTCAAACCTTTGTAATGAAAAACAGCATAAAGCCCTCCCGGTATCGAATATGTTTCCAATCCATCCGGTATTTGTTTAAAATCATTTACCTCCACACAAGCCCATTTTTCAAACTTATTATTGGGGTCATAAGAATCAAAAAAGTTTGGTTTGTAAATAGCCATAGAAATTAAATCACTGTTCAAAAAATTGGTGATCTTTTTTCTTTCCGGCATAAAACTTCTCCAAAGTTCTCCTGTTTTATAATCGGAAAAACGCATGGTTATTCGTTTGCCTACCACTGCTTTTGCTCTAATTAATTCTATTCGTGGGTTCATTTATTCAATATAAAGTTTCAGGTGTGGTAAGGTTTCGGTAGCCACAAAGAACAGTAAAATAAAAGTTCAGGGCGCTATCGGTTTTAAAAATATTTCAGCAATCATGCACCGTGCACTACCGCCACCCATCGTTTCTATGGTATTAATGGAAAGTGGCACCAACGCACTGTATTTTTCAATCTCCTTTTTTTGCACAGGAGTCAAACTGTCACAGGCACTTTGGGATAGTACAAGTATACTTTCTCCTTTATTGGTTTTTAAGGAAAGCATATTACCGGCAAAACTTTTCATTTGCTGAGGGGTAATGTCTATTATGGTATGTCCTGTTTCGGTTAATGATTGAACTACATATTGTTTTTCACCGTCATCCTTTATAGTATCAAGGCAAACAACAGTGAACTGTTCACCCACGCACATCATCACATTAGTATGATAAATTTCTTTTCCGTTGTCATCAATTGCAGTAAAATAAACAGGCTTGTAATGAAGGTAATCGCAAAGGGAAATAAAAAGTTGTTTATCAGTTCGGGGAGATAAGCAGGCGTATGCAATTTTGTGAAGGTGATCAAATAGTACACTGCCGGTGCCCTCCAAAAACCGACCTTCCTGCTCAAAATGGGAAAGGTCTTTTATGGTAGTTATTTCAAAATGTTTTTTTAATAAATCAATTATGTCTAACCTTCTTTCCGTACGGCGGTTGGGAGCGCACATGGGGTACAAAACCACCGTGCCTCCTTCGTGAAAGGAGACCCAATTGTTTGGGAAAATAGCATCCGGCTTTTGAGGTTCATCCGTATCATTTACCACCATAACAGAAACACCTTTCCCTTTTAATGTTTGTACTACACCATCAAATTCCGTTAACTTTTTTCGCTTGATTTCTTCCTCACTTTCATCAACGTCTTTTTGAAATGCATTGGATCCAGCCGTTTCTTTATTGAATAAAAAGGATGCAGGTCGTATAAGTAAAATATGGTTGGTGGCTTGCATAAACATCATTTATGACTCCTGTATTTTGAGTATTGTCAAATTAAAAATTTTGGAAAAACAAGTCAGTTGAATCCTTTGAAAAATTCAAAATCAATTTCAAATACTGTTACGGGTTTT
>JBDSBL010000260.1:0-5520 GCA_039921625.1 Chitinophagaceae bacterium | reverse complement strand
AAAGAAGAAGAATAACCCAATTGTTTTTCTCAACCTTTTCTCCCTAATATTCTTTCCTTTCATTAGAAGATGAATGGAAAAAATTATAATCACTTTATGCTATGGTTTGCATCCAGCTTTGTTCCGTAGGCAATGGTGCGAAGTCAATCTTTTGTTTAGCCAGTCAGTTATATCCTGGTTTGTGGCAACTTAGCAGGAATAAATGAATGCTGCAGCTAATAACAAAGGAGCCTACTATTTTCAAAGTAGTTTCATTTTCCAACATAATTTTTCTGCACCATTTCAGCATGTGCCAAATGTGCTTTTAATGCGGGCACCACATTTTGCAACAACTCTTTTAATTCACTGTTTTTTGTTTGCGGAATCAATAAACTTTCTACTGCATTAATGACTGCTTTGTGGTAGGCTACTTCATTGTCAATGTAGGCCTTGTTGAATGCCATTCCTGATTTTGTACGCAGCATCTTTTTAGTTTTTTCCGCATCGGAAAGTAGGCTTTTGCTTACGGCATTATTTTTAGGAGTTACCCCTAATTTCTTTACCAAAGCCGTTGCCTGTGCAATCACTGCTTTATGATCGTTGGCCATAATTTTCGCAAATTGGAGGATGTCCGCACTTTTTGATTTTTGCTTTGCCAACGCTGCATAAGTAACATCTATCTGGTTGGCAACAACGGCTACAGAAGCTATTTCTGCATCCGATAATTTAGGCGTTTGCGCCATGGCACTTATAGAAAAAAAAGAGCTTACGAAAAGAGCTCCGCAGGCGGTAACTAACGTTTTAATACTATTCATTTGTTTATTTTTTAAAAATTAAAAATGCTATTCTATAAGTACAGAGTAGGCCTGCTTTTGAATGGTTACAAAAACGACCTAAGTAAATGGGGGTAAAAAAAAAGGCAGTGTTGTGTAGAAAAGGGTGGAAGAAAAATAGAATTATTACTGTTTTGAAGTGCTTCTTTTTTTAATATTCCAATTAAAAAATAATTGACCAACCGATTTAATAAATGCTACAAGTTCCGTAACGTACATATCAAAGGTTCTCACTTATTTTCGCATAGGATAAGCCCATTAAAGAGCTCATAAAATGGAACAACAACAAAACTCTATCCGAACGGTGCACATGGCAAGGTATGTCACGCCCTTGCGGGAGGGTGGATCCTTGCCGGCTATTGTAGAAGCAGATGATGGTTTTTTGTATGTTCTTAAATTCAGGGGCGCAGGCCAAGGAATTAAAGCATTGGTTGCCGAATTGATTGGTGGTGAAATTGCCAGGGTTTTAGGATTGCGTGTTCCGGAAATAGTTTTTGCAGAAGTAGATCCTGCATTTGGAAAAACAGAACCAGATGAAGAAATTCAAGACCTGCTCAAATTTAGCGAAGGTCTTAATCTTGGGCTTCATTACTTATCCGGCGCCATTACTTTTGATGCTACGGTGACTAAAGTAGATTCAGTACTAGCTTCGCAAATTGTGTGGCTCGATTGCTTTATAACCAATGTGGACCGCAGCCCGCGCAATACCAATATGCTGATGTGGCACAAAGAATTGTGGCTCATTGACCACGGGGCCGCTCTTTATTTTCATCACTCCTGGGACAATTGGGAGGAGCAGGCAAAGCGACCGTTCGTGCAGGTAAAAGACCATGTGCTGCTTCCGTGGGCCAGTGCGTTGGTACAGGTAGATAATGAAGCACATTCTATTTTAACGGATGATCGCATTGATTCTATTTTATCCCTCATACCGGATGAATGGCTGGCTTACAGTAATCCGCAAATAGAAATATCGGACAGCAGAAAAACGTATTCTCAATTTTTAAAAACACGGCTTGCTACTTCTCAAGTCTTTTTAAACGAAGCTCAAAATGCAAGAAAAGTTTTTATTTGAATACGCTATTCTTCGTGTGGTGCCCCGCGTGGAGCGGGAGGAATTTTTGAATGTGGGCGTTATTCTCTTTTGTAAAAAACAAAAGTTTTTGGAAACCAGATTTCATTTAGATGAGGCAAGACTAACCTGCTTTTGTGCCAAAATAAATGTAGCAGAAATTATGGAAAACCTTCGCTCATTTGAAAGAATTGGCAAGGGAGAAGAGGAAGGTGGTTCAATAGGAAAGCTGGATGTTGCGTCCCGTTTTCGGTGGCTGACCGCTACCCGCAGCACCGTGGTGCAAACATCAAAAGTGCATCCTGGTTTTTCTACTGATCTTTCTAAGGCATTAACCAAATTATACGAACAGTTTGTGCTATAATTTTTAAATACCTACCCATTTAAAAAAACCTGCCGGTATATTATACCATTCCACAATTGATATTTTAATAAAAGGCTAAACGGGCAACTAGGCTACTCTTCACATTTTATTTTCTGCGTTGAAATTATTTTGGAGCGATACCAATATCTAAAAAAAGGAGGTAAAGAAGGGATGTAATGTGATAAAGCATTATCTAAACAAAACCCCTGTAAAAAATACAGGGGTTGCAAAAATTTAAAGTAGCCCGTACGAGATTCGAACTCGTATCACCACCGTGAAAGGGTGGTGTCCTAACCCTTAGACGAACGGGCCGTTTAAAGGACGGCAAAGATAACCTCCAACTAAATAGACACCAAAATTTTTTAAAAAAAATAGCCTCCCATTTTGGAAGGCTATTAATGAGGCAGGTAGGTGTTACTTTTTAGCCACATCAAACTTGCGGAAGATGCTTTTTACACTGCTTTGTATTTCTTTGTTGGTCACATTTCTGCTGTTCACTTCATTGGTTGTCCAACCTTGCCATACCACTTTATCAGTTTCAGTATCCATCATACTAATAGTGATGGTACCTTCTCTTGTTTCGTACTGATCTCTATCATATCCCATAAACTGGGATGGATAATAAATGGTGCCGTACCGGCGAGAATAAGGATTGTAGAATATACGGGTATAAGGTTGAGAATATACCGGACTTGTATTTTCCTTTATTCCCTTTTCTACCAAAAGGTCATATTTCAACAATACATCCGGATTATTTTTTACCTCTTTCCATCCTTCCTTGTCCAGCTCTTTATTTACGGCTTTGCGTACATTGCTTTCTACAAAGTCAGATCCTTTCTTACCATCGGTAGGCGCTTCAGTCCAGGCAAAAGTTTTATAGTTGCTGAAGTTGGCCGAATCATCTTTTTCCACATGGGCCACGCTTGCGCAACCAGCTAGCAGCAAGGCAGCAACTGAACAAAGTCCAAATGATTTTAATAGCTTCATAGTATTACTCCTTTTTTGTTTTTATACATCTTACTAACGACAAAAAATATGCAATAAGCGCAAATAAGATGTGAAAATTTAAAGGGCGCAACTGGGAAGCGGCTTGCGGAATACAAGGGGTTGTTAAAGCTGAAAAGGGTGTCGTTTTGGCACTAACTCAAACCTATTTCAAAGTGCTGCTCCGGTATCATGACATCTAAAAAGCCTTTTTGAACCAACCGGTTTTTAAACGCTTGCTGCACTTCATATTCACCATGAACCAAAAATAGTTTCTTCAACGTCTTCTTATCCTGGCAGGCCAACCATTGATAAAGATCTTCATAGTCGCCATGGGCACTCATACTTTTGATACCGCCAATGGCTGCATGTACCTGATGGCGTACTCCAAATATGGATACCTCTTCTGCACCCGCTAAGAGGCGGCCTCCTAATGAGTGTGGTTCACAATAGCCGGTCATTAATACCGCATTACGGCTGTTTTCTATGTTATTAGAAATATGGTGTTTTACACGGCCCGCATCGGCCATGCCAGATGCAGAAATAATAACGCAAGGCTCGTTTCGATAGTTTAACAACTTTGACTCCTCTACGGATTCTATATACTTCAGCCCTGGAAATTGAAAAGGATCTTCGTCTGTTTGCAAAACCTTTTGAATGCGTGCATTAAAGTATTGTGGATAGCGCTTGATGAGATCGGTAACGGTAATGCTCAGCGGACTATCCAGAAAATAATCCAACTTAGGAAGCCGGTTTTGAAGACCTAATGTATTTAAGGCATATAATATTTCTTGCGTTCTTCCCAAGCTAAATGCAGGTATGATTAATTTGCCTCCGTTTTGTACACAGGTCTTTTCTATCCATCCCAACAAGGCATCAACCGAAGTAGCAATATCCTCATGCAGGCTATTGCCATAAGTTGATTCCATTATTATATAATCTGCTTGTGGAAATACGGCCGGCGATTTTAAAATTACATCCCGGTAGCGACCAACATCTCCGCTAAATGTAAGTTGCTCTGTTTTCCCTTCCTCCGTTATTCTTACGTGCACGCAGGCACTACCTATTATGTGTCCGGCATCTGTAAATAGTGCTTCCACGCCTTCCGTGACGGTAAACCACTGGTCATATTCACGAGCAGTAAAAAGTGGAAAAGAAGCAGTGGCATCTTCATTTGTATACAGCGGTTCCAACAAAGATTCGCCCTGTGCTCTACGTTTTTTATTAATATAAAAAATATCACTTTCCTGAATGCCGGCAGAGTCTTCCAATAAAATAGTAGCAAGCTCAGAAGTAGCCGGAGTGCAAAAGATAGGACCTTTAAAACCTTCCTTTACCAGTTTCGGAATAAGGCCACTGTGGTCAATATGCGCATGAGATAAAATCATGAAATTCACTTCAGCGGCCGCAAAGCCAAGGTTTCTATTTAGCGCATCCGTTTCGCTTCCCATGCCTTGAAAAAGACCACAGTCCAACAAAATTTTTGTACCATTATTTAAAGTAAGCAGGTGCTTAGAGCCAGTAACCGTACGGGCTGCGCCATGAAATGCAATTTTCATAATTCCTATTTAAGTATTTTAAAGATCGTTTGTTATTTGGAAACTGGCAGCCTGGCCCTGATGAAGCCGCATTGGCGACGCTCCGTTCAGCATCAGGAATTCTATTACACTTTTTCTCCGCTCACTTTCCACTTACGTTTTATTTCTTGCTTTTAAGGACCAGGTAAACCAAAATTCTGCGACCAGCTCGCCTTCCTTATTTAATCCTTTTGAATAGGTTTTTATTACCTGCGCTTCCTTTTGAAGAACTGCTGCATCTACTGTTGAATTAATAAGTGCCCCATCTGCACATGTAAAAAATGTTCGGCTAATTGCCTTCTTATGATACACGCTATCCACTGCTATAATAAGTGTAGCAATAGGTGGCTTTCTTTGATACGTTTGGGCTAGCACCAAGGCACCCGTAGCCATCTCTGCTGCCATGCTGAGGCAGGCAAAGTAGGTAGAGCGAAATGGGTTTTTGGTAAACCATCTATAAGGAACAGAAACAGTGCATTTGTCGTCATTAATTTCTTCCATTTTTAATCCTGAAAAAAAAGCAGCCGGAAGTTTCTTGATCATAAACATGCGAAACGATACCGGGCTTCTTATTAGGTTAAAAAATGCATTGCTGTTGTTACTCTTTTGAATCCCGGTCATTTTTGCAAATTTCTTGGCTAAAAATAGGTTTATTGATTTGTAGTTATTAGGGTAAGAAACTTAGGCAACCATTTTCTTTTCCTCTATTTTTTG
>JBDSBL010000259.1:0-11036 GCA_039921625.1 Chitinophagaceae bacterium | reverse complement strand
ACCAGCCATAAATAAAAGGCCAGGTTTTGTATGGATGCAATAGTTAGTGCTAATAGCTCACCTGCTTTGAAAAGATGCCGCAAATAAGCTTTGTTATAATACGTACTTACCTCGCAATCTAACCCTTCATCAAGGGGAGAAAAATCCTGCTCCCATTTTTTATTATCAATATTAATTACTCCTTTAGTTGTAAAGAGCATGGCGTTGCGGCCATTGCGGGTTGGCATCACGCAGTCAAACATATCTACCCCCAAAGCAATACATTCCAAAATATTCCATGGTGTGCCAACACCCATTAAGTAACGTGGTTTATTTACCGGCAAGTTATCGCAGCAAAGAGCGCATATCTCATACATGACCGGCTCCGGCTCCCCTACACTCAATCCGCCAATGGCATTACCAGTGGCCTCTTTGGAGGAAATATACTCGCAGCTTTCTTTACGCAAATCGTGGTACACGGCACCTTGTACTATTGGAAATAAATTTTGCGTATGGCCCCACTTGTCCGGTGTGTTTGTAAAATGAGAAACGCACCTGTCCAGCCAGCGATGGGTAAGTTTCATACTGTCCTGTGCATATTTATATTCGGAATTGGCGGGAGGGCATTCATCAAATGCCATAATGATATCCGCACCAATAGTGCGCTGGATATCCATTACTTTTTCCGGGGTAAATAGATGCCTGCTGCCATCAATATGACTTTGAAACAACACCCCTTCTTCATTTATTTTTCTATTAGCAGCTAATGAAAAAACCTGGTAGCCACCACTGTCTGTAAGTATAGGGCCATCCCAATGCATAAAGCGATGCAAGCCCCCAGCCGCCTGCATTGTATCCATTCCAGGCCTTAGGTATAGGTGGTAGGTATTGCCTAATATAATTTGCGCCTGCACATAAGATACCAATTGTTGTTGGGTTACCGCTTTTACACTACCAATAGTACCCACAGGCATAAAAATGGGTGTTTCAATCAATCCGTGGTCTGTAGTTATTTTACCGGCACGGGCCTTTGAAAATCCATCCTCTTTTTCTAATCTAAATGCTAAAGCAGCCATAAGGGGCGCAAGATACAAACTCATGCCTTTTCCTTCTTTGAGATAAAATAGATTCCACTGTGTTTTCTGTGTATTGGATAATTATCTTCGTTGCCATGTTTTTGAATTGGGGCTTGCTGCTATTTTATGCCTTTGTTTTTGTGGCTGTAGTTCAATTGCTCTACTACCTCTTTTTTTTCAGTCGCCTTGCCTTTTACCAATCCAACAAAAAAGAGCAATCGCAAACGCATCCTGTTTCAGTAATAATTTGTGCCCGCGATGAAGATGAAAATCTGGCCCGCAACCTGCCCGGACTATTGGTGCAGCAATACCCTACCACTCATGAAGTGATTGTAGTAAATGATAATTCTGTAGATGAATCCAGGTATGTATTATCCGAATTAAAAAATTCATTCCGACAACTACAAATAATAGATCTAAAACAAGAAGCTAAACTGATAGCCGGAAAAAAATATCCGCTCTCTGTAGGTATCAAAGAAGCAAAGCATGAGATTGTTCTTTTAACAGATGCTGATTGTGTGCCTGCATCAGAATGTTGGATTGATAAAATGCAACAAACCTTTACGGGCAATACTGAAATCGTTTTAGGATATGGAGCATACCGCAAACGGCCCGGCTTGTTCAATAAGCTGGTACGTTGGGAAACATTTCATACAGCACTGCAGTATTTAAGTTATGCACTGGCCGGCATTCCGTACATGGGTGTAGGTAGAAATCTGGCTTACAAGAAAGTTGTTTTCTTTCGCAACAAAGGCTTTACTTCCATCAATCACATACCAAGTGGGGATGATGATTTGTTTATAAATAAAGCAGCAACAAAAAACAATACAGCCATTATGGTTGATAAAGAATCCTTCACTTTATCTACGCCAAAAAAGACCTGGAAGGAATGGAAGCTTCAAAAAAACCGACACTACAGCACGGGTAAATTTTACAAAAAGAGTCACCAGTTTTTATTAGGTTTTTACACGCTCAGCCTATTTTTATTTTATCCTCTTTTTATATTATCTCTTTTCTTTTTTGATTGGAGATTTGTAGTTATTCCATTTGCCATCAGACTTTTAATACAAGCATTTGTATTACACAAAACCATGAAACGATTGGGTGAAGAAGACCTCTTTCCTTTTTTCTTTTTACTGGATCTATGGATGTTTTTTTATTACATCATCTTTGCACCGGCATTGTGGAACAAACCTGCAAAGCGATGGAAATAGTCTTTATAAAATTTATCCATTAACACCCATTTCGTATGGAAATAATATTAAAATATTTTTCAGAATTTACACCAAAGCAACTTGAGCAGTTTGCTGCATTGGAGGCTTTGTACCACGATTGGAATGAAAAAATAAATGTTATTTCCAGAAAAGATATTGGCAGCCTGTATGAAAAACATGTGCTGCATTCATTGGCTATTGCCGCTGTTTTCAATTTCACACCGGGGCAGCAGATTATTGACATTGGTAGTGGTGG
Source organism: Chitinophagaceae bacterium (assembly GCA_039921625.1). Lineage (GTDB taxonomy): Bacteria > Bacteroidota > Bacteroidia > Chitinophagales > Chitinophagaceae > Flavisolibacter. Next base: position 8,511 of record JBDSBL010000259.1, on the reverse strand, counting down.
CGGGTTTCCCGGCATACCACTCGCTATTTTTTTTCCGGAAGTAAATTTTCACCTCGTAGATAGCATTGGCAAAAAACTAAAAATAGTAGACGCTGTAAAGGAAGCTATTGATTTAAAAAATGTAACCTCTCAGCACATCCGCGCAGAGGAAATTAAAAATCGAAAATTTGATTATGCAGTTACCCGTGCTGTCGCTCCACTCAAAGATCTGTGGCATTGGAGCAAACCTATTTTGAAAAAAACAACACCCGGCGGGCTTATTTGCCTAAAGGGCGGCGACCTAAGCGAAGAGATAAAAGAAAGCGGTCTGAAGCCAAAAATTATAAAGATCAGTGACTTATTTGCAGAGGATTATTTTAAAGAAAAATATCTTTTAGGTCCATCCCTTTCCCACTCACGGTTGTAAGAATTATGGCTATGTGATTATTGTTAGCCACCATCTTTTTGCTACCCATTTTCTCCAATATTTGAATTAAAAAAGCGGCAGTTTATTTCTCATTTTATAATGAAAAAACAAACCGCCGCTTTTGATCTATTATTTAAAATTCACTAACTACCACCTAAAATTTTCTCGTTTTAGATTACTAAGCATTGCTGCCGTACCAACAGCCTACCACTTCAATTGAAGCTTATTATTTTTCCGTTCCAAATCCGCCATACGGCCCGATGGATCTATCTCCACTGATACCATATCGGTTAATCTTCTCTTACTTTCTATTTCATAAGTTGGGTGTGTCCATCTCCATTCTTCATATACCTTCCTTGGCTGTTGTCCTTCTTCTGCCCGCTTTTCTCCATACATCAAATTAAGCGGTACATAATGCCATTCGGATGTGCCGTCTTTAAATGTAATTTTTACATCTACCGGCATGGGCATCATTCCTAACCGACGCAAGCGGATGGTGGTTCCTCCATTTTGCTCGTACAAGCTGTCAATGCCATAATCGATTGTTTTGGTACTGTTCACCCAATACTCCTGGTACCAATCCAACTTCAAACCACTTACCTTTTCCGCAACTCTTATAAAATCAGATGCGTTTGGATGTTTAAATCTCCACTCGCGGTAATATGCCAACATTATTTTATCGCGAACAGCTGCACCAACAATGTATCCTAATTGCTCAACAAAGACTCCGCCTTTTGAATAGGCTGCCTGGCTGTACGCATAGTTTGTATTATAATGATCGGAATGAGTGGTCATTGGTTCTTCCCGTCCACTTTTTGCCAGGGCAATGTAGCTACTATAAATGCTTTGATGCGCCGCAGGAGGAGCCATAGCTACAGAGTCAGCACGCTGCAAGGCTGCAGGATCCGTAATGCGTTTTCTACTTACCTGTTGGCGGTAATATTCTTCCACGCGGTCGGTAGCCCATTCCGTAAAGCCTTCATCCATCCATGGATATTTGCCTTCGTTGGTGCCCATCATACCCTGGTACCAACTGTGCATCCATTCATGAAAAACAGTACCCAATGAAGGACCCGCAAGCATCGTACAATTGGGATATTCCATTCCGCCATCACCGCCATGGATAAAGGAATATTGCTTATATGGATAAGGACCAAATGTTTTTTCTATAAAAGGATAAACGATCACTGCTGCATCAGCCACCTCTTTCCAACGGGCATCTTCCTGTGCCGTACCGCTTACATTATTATACAGCACATTGATGGTGGTGCCATTGGAAAGTGTTGCTTTTATATGTTTGTATTTAGGATCAGCGGCCCATGCAAAATCATGCACATTGGTAGCCAAAAATTTCCACTTTAATTTATCTCCGGCCGGTGTTTTTACCTTGGTTCCATTAGGTTCATAACCAAAACCAACCTCAGCCCCATTTTGAATAAGTCCGGACCCTCCAAGCATATAACTTTTATCAATGTTTATAGTTACATCATAGTCGCCCCACACACCATAAAACTCACGGGCTATGTATGGAGTTGGGTGCCAACCTTCATAATCATATTCACACATTTTTGGATACCATTGCGTCATGGTGTACCGCACTTTAGTGTTCGGGTTGTCGCGGCCACTACGGCGCACTTGCAAGGGCACCTGCGCATCCCAGGCCAAATCAAACGTTACTTTGCTGCGAGGCAATATCGGCTGGTCAAGCACCACTTCCAAGATAGTTTCGTGCAGCTTTGTTTGCAAAGGCCGCCCATTCATTCTTATACTTGTTATTTTTTCGTATCCTATTTCGTCTTCTTTTAATTTGGAAATACGATCAGTAACCCGTGCATCCCAATCCATTAACTCATTGCCATTTTTATCTTTCCTGATGGCTATGGTACCTTGCCTTCTGCTGCGTACATCCATGCTACTGTTTGGTTGAAATGCATTCCAATACAAATGATAAAATACTTTTTTCAATGTATCCGGAGAGTTGTTCCAATACTCTAATTTTTGCACTCCTTTGAACTGATTGGTTTGCACATTCATGTCCACGTTCATCGTGTATTTTACACGTTGCTGCCATCGGTCTGGCTGTGCCACAAGAGTTAAAGAAAAAAACAGCGGAAGAGAAAAAATAATTTTTTTCAACATGATCTTTTTTTAAAATTATAGGGTAATGGCATCGCGGATTAAGCGGCCACTTTTATTAAAGAAAAGGTACCGCTTCACCACGTCATTCTTTTCCACTTTTATACGGTATTGCTCGCTGCCGCCGGGCAGGTACACTACCGCCACTTCTGTTTGCTTCCATTCTGCATATTTGCTTTTTTGAAAACCATCTTTTACCTCCTGCTCCAGCTTATCTAAATTCCATTCTTTTTCTGTTTCTTTCCACGCTCCTTTATTGGTGTATTTAGCAATATATTTTTCACCATTCATTTCAAAGCGCACCTGCACGCTGGTGAATATATCGTTGTAAGAAACCTGCTCCGCTTTGGCGTATTGGTTTTCAAAAGCTTCCTTTACGGCAGGTGGTATTTCCCGGATCTGGGCTTGCGCCAACCCTCCTACAAAAAATAAAATAATAAATAATGCTGCAATTCTTTTGACCATGATATTTATAATTTAAGTATTGCAAATGTGAAGGGTAAAACTCATTTACCCACTTATTCTTTGCCTTCAATTACAATTACCAACTCACCTTTAACATTTTTTGTTTTAAAATAATGACACACTTCTTTTAAAGTACCTCTCCTGTTTTCTTCAAACATCTTGGTGAGTTCTCGGCTGACGCAGCATTTTCTTTCTCCTCCAAAATATTGAATCAGATCTTCCAAGGTTTTTATAAGGCGCATGGGCGATTCATATAAAATCAACGTGCGTTCTTCCTCAGCCAATTTTTTCAATGCCGTTTGCCTCCCTTTTTTCGGGGGCAAAAATCCTTCAAAAGCAAACCGGTTGGCGGGCAAACCACTGTTCACAAGAGCAGGCACAAAAGCCGTGGCTCCCGGTAATGTTTCTACCCTTATATTGGCAGCAGCGCAAGCTCTTACCAGTAAAAAAGCAGGATCAGAAATGCCAGGTGTACCGGCATCTGTGATGAGCGCCATCTTTTTACCATTCTCTAATTGGGTTACTAAATGATCCACTATTTTATGCTCATTGTGTTGGTGGTATGGCGACAATGGTTTGTGAATATTATAATGATTGAGCAATTTGGAAGAAGTGCGTGTGTCTTCTGCCAATATGAGTTCCACCGCGTTCAACACCTCCAATGCCCGCAGGGTTATGTCTTTTAAATTACCAATGGGAGTAGGCACAATAAAAAGAATTCCACTACCCACAGCACCTTGCTCAGCTAAAGGAAAATTTTGAGATTCATTATCTTCTATTCCTTCGGTCATTAATGAAATATAAAATTTATTTTTTGGTAGCCGGCATTTGTGGTTCTATTTAGCAACCGTTGCGATGCTCCGTTTTGACTCCCGTAATTCTATTGAACTTTTTTTTAATAGATAGTGCAAGGTAAAAGGTAGTCCACATTCAATAGCTCTTAAAAGCAGTGCGATTTTCCACAGACTTTTTTTATTGAAAAAACTTTTTACTACCTGTACACTAATCGAAGACGCTACTTTTTTTCTTCCGGAAGCAGGCTGACTTCAAAATATTCCATCACCGGATTTGCAAGTAATTTTTTACCAGCTTCTTCTCCTATTTTTTTAGCTTCTTCTTCGTTGGCGGCCTCTACTACCAAGGTTATATTTTTACCAATGCGTACATCCTGCACACCTTGCAGGCCCAGGTTTTTCAACCCGCCCAACACGGTTTTTCCTTGTGGGTCCAACAATTCTTTTAAAGGCATTACTTTAACCTGAATGGAAAATTTCATTGCTAAAAAAATTTAAGGCACAAACGTACAGAAATATTAAACGGTAAGGTCAGTAAGCTCTTTATCATTGGCTATAGGTGCACGTTCCGCACCCTTTGAAAGAGCGGAAACAATAAGATATAATATAAAAATAACCGGCACCGCCAGCCATTTCAAGAAGAGGATACTTATAATAGAAAGTACTACAAGTGCATACTTCAAATAATTATTTTTAATTGAAAAATCTGTAAACTTCATTGCCATGAAGGAACTATTGCCTACCATTAAAAAGCTTAGCACGAGGATCACAACATATAAGATCCATTTGTTAATCAGTAAGACTTGTATACCGAATGAAGGATAGAAAATGATCAGGGGCAAAGAAGCCACCACCAAGGCCGCCGCCGGTGATGGCACCCCGCGAAAGCTTTCCGTTTGGTCTGTACTGATATTGTATTTTGCCAGCCGCCAGCAGGCAGCTGCAGCAAATAGAAAAGCCGGAAACAGCAACCAGGAAGACACATCCAAACCACCCTCTTCCTGCGCAAAGGAAATGCGCAGCAACTGGTATAATATCATGGAAGGCGCTACACCAAAACTGACAACATCACATAGTGAATCTAACTGCTTGCCCATTTGAGAACTTGCTCCCATCAACCGGGCCAAAAAGCCATCCAAAAAATCAATGATGGCCGCTCCAAAAATAAACAGCGCACCCAATCCTATCTTTTCCGGCAAAAAAACCTGCGAGGCTCCGCTGTCGTCCAATTGCACAATGTTTTCACCTGTTTGTAAAATAAACACAATAGCCAGGCATCCAAAAATAAGGTTGAGCAGGGTAAAAAGATTGGGAATCAATGCCCGCTTTTCCCGGCTATCAGAGGTGTTGGTCTTATCTGTATTTTTAAAATTAGTCATTGTTACGGTTTACATTTTTGGCTCTTGATAACAAACATGGGCTGGAAGAAATGTTATGTTTAAGATGTTGAGTGAATGTTAGAGATAATAGATAGTATAGCAAACAAAAATGCTCCTTAATGGATCTGAACGTACAAGAGAGTGACACAACAGAAGCTCAATAGAACTACAAATGCCGGCAAAAAAAATAAAAAAAGAAGGGCGTAAAAACTATTTGCTCCAAATAAAAAAACTCTTCTTTTTTTATTTATTTTTTAATGTTTCATACCGGCTTCTATCTCTTCCACCGTGATGGGGATTCCTTCAAAGAGATCCATATTTCCGTTTTCGGTGATCCATATATTGTTTTCTATCCGAATGCCGATGCCTTCTTCTTCTATATAAATTCCGGGCTCCACAGTCAGCAACATACCTTCTTTTATAGGTTCGGTGCGGGTGCCAAGGTCGTGCACGTCTAACCCTAAGTGATGCGATATACCATGGTATAAATATTTTCGGTACGCCCTGTTTTCAGGATCTTCGTTTGTTACATCTTCTTCTTTTAGCAACCCAATCTTTATAAATTGTTGTGTGGCTTCTTCTCCTACTTTATCTGTATAATCTATTATGGATATACCCGGCTTTAAAATCGTTTTGCAATAATTATGAATATCGAGGCAGGCATTATATACTTCTTTTTGACGGGCTGTAAATTTGCCATTGACCGGCACGGTTCGGCTCAGGTCTGCATTGTATCCTCCGTATTCTGCTCCAAAATCCATGAGTATCAATTCGCCATCTTTACATTCTTCGTTGTTGGAAACGTAGTGCAGCGTTCGGGCCCTGTCGCCACTGGCAATGATGCTTCCATAAGCTTCTCCTTTGCTGCGCTGACTTAAAAACGAATGCACGATCTCTGCCTCTATCTCGTATTCCATCACACCCGGTTTTATAAATTGCATCACTCTTTTAAATGCATTGCCGGTGATCTCAATTGCTTTCTTTATTACTTCTACTTCATGCTCGGTTTTTACGGCCCTTACTTCCTTCATTATTTTGGCCGCCCTTTCGTAATGGTGCAGGGGATAACGGCTTTTCATTTCATCTACAAAGCGGTAGTCTCTAGTACGTATCAGGCTTGCTTTGCGATCGTTTTCATTAGTGTCTAAATAAATAGTATCGGCCATGTGGATCCATGGTTGGAGCAAACCATCAAGGCTATCAAGCCATACAATAGTTTGTATGCCACTCATTGCTGATGCTTCTTCTTTGCGCAGCCGCTTGCCATCCCATTTTTCTTTTAGTTCTATCGGCCGTACGAGCACCAACACTTCCCGGTATTTTGGGTCCGGATTTTCGGGATAAAGAATAACCATTGAGTCTTCCTGTGTGATGCCGCTAAGCCAATAAAGATCGGTGTTTTGTGCAAACCGATAGAGTGCATCTGCATTGGAAGGCACTTCATCATTGCTTACGAATATGGCAATGGAGCCTTTCTTCATTTGGTCTGTAAAACGCTTTCTATTTTCAACAAATATTTGCGGGTTTAAAGGAAGATTTTTCATGTTTTGCATTAAGTGTGCAGCAAAATACGCATTACTTTATTTTATAGGTTAAAAAATAAGAAAGGAAAAAAGTTCCGGAATAGTGCGGACCTTTTATAAACAAGAAAGGGAATAGCTATGCGCACAAAAAGAAATCGAAAAAAACAATCTCTAAAAAGGATTATTTATGACCGAAAAAATAGAGATAACCCCTATCTGACTTTAGGATTTATTCCATTATGTACTACCTTAGCCGCCTAAACAAACGATTGCCTGCATATGTCAGTACCTACTTCTATTTCCTTTTCAAAAGAGAAATTGGCGAAGCTTGCCATGATCGAATCAGAAAATATTCATTATCAGTCATCCACGCAAGAATTAATTCAAGACACCTTACGGTTAGGCGAAGGAGTACTAAATGATACCGGGGCATTGGTGATTAAAACTGGAGAGTTTACAGGACGAAGCCCGTTGGATAAGTTTACCGTAAAAGATGAAACCACTGAAAACTCTGTAAACTGGAACAATTTCAACATCGCTATTGAAGACAAATATTTTCATATTATTCAAAAGAAGATCACGGACTACCTCAGTGCTCAGCCGGAGCTGTGGGTACGCGATAGCTACGCCTGTGCAGATCCACGATACAGAATAAACATAAGAGTAGTGTGTGAAAAGCCGTGGGCAAACTTGTTTGCCAGCAATATGTTTTTGCGGCCAAAGGAAGAAGAACTTGAAGATTTCAAAGCAGACTGGCATATATTTTCTGCCCCTGGTCTAATGTTGGACCCAAAGGAATGTGGCACCCGCCAACACAATGCTTCCGTAATTTCTTTCAAACACAAAACCATTTTGATAGCCGGCTCCGGCTATACCGGAGAAATAAAGAAAGGCATTTTCACTGTTTTAAATTACCTGCTTCCTCACCATCAAAATGTATTAAGCATGCATTGCAGTGCCAATATGGGTGAGGATGGTGACACGGCCGTATTTTTTGGCTTGAGCGGAACCGGCAAAACCACGCTCAGTGCCGATCACGACCGTATGTTGATTGGTGATGACGAGCATGGATGGACAGAAGATGGTGTGTTTAATTTTGAAGGTGGTTGTTATGCTAAATTGATCAACCTTACAGAGGAAAAAGAACCACAGATCTTTAATGCAATTCGTAGTGGAGCTATTGTTGAAAACACACAATTTTTTCCGGGTACCAACAAAATAAATTTTGATGATGCCACCATTACCGAAAACACCCGTGTGTCTTATCCATTAAATTATATTGATAATGCGCTGGAACCTTCTATTGGCGCCATTCCAAAAAATATTTTCTTTTTAACCTGCGATGCTTTTGGTGTGTTGCCCCCTATTGCCAAACTAAATCCAGGGCAGGCTATGTACCAGTTTATTTCCGGGTATACCGCTAAAGTAGCGGGCACGGAGGCAGGTGTAACGGAACCCAAGCCTACATTCAGCGCTTGCTTTGGAGCCCCTTTCTTGCCTTTGCATCCGGGCAAATATGCTGAAATGCTTGGTAAAAATTTAGGACAACATAAAGTAAATGTGTGGCTGATAAACACGGGTTGGACCGGTGGTTCTTATGGGGTAGGTCACCGCATGAAACTAAGTTATACCCGAAAGATGATAGCTGCTGTATTGGAAGGAAAATTAGATAATGCTGAAGCAGCAGTTGACCCTGTATTTGGCATTGCAGTACCTAATGAAGTACCGGGAGTACCTACGGAAATATTAACCCCCAAAAATACCTGGAGCGATAAAGGAGCCTTCGATGAGAAAGCGAAATACTTAGC
>JBDSBL010000258.1:0-3899 GCA_039921625.1 Chitinophagaceae bacterium | reverse complement strand
GGGTTTTTAGCGAAGGTTTATCTCAACTGGATACTGGGAGAGTAGCAACCAACATACGCAATATGGGTTTGGAAAATGATGGAAAAGCAAGGCAACTGGCACGGTATGTAAAAGAAATTGGAGAACGCTACGTTGACAACCTGGAAGTGGTAATGATCTACCGCAACGATCGTTTTTTACGTGGTGGTGATCACAGCCCTTTTGTGCAAAAAGGATATGCTGCGGTACGCATTACAGAAATGAATGAAAACTACAACCACCAGCACCAGGACCTGCGCACAGAAAAAGGGGTTGTGTATGGAGACCTTCCTGAGTTCATGGATTTTGAATATCTACGAAAAAATACAGGAGTGAATTTAGCCACGCTGGCCAACTTGGCAAAGGCCACCGCATCGCCACAGGAGGTAAGAGTGGAAACTAAAAACCTTACAAACACAACCACCTTGAATTGGAAAGCTCCTCTATCCGGATCTCCAAAAGGCTATTACATATTGATGCGGGAAACCACGAGCCCGGTATGGCAAAAGAAAATTTTTACTGCGCAGACAATGGCTACCCTACCTTATTCAAAAGACAATTATTTTTTTGCAGTACAATCAGTATCGGCTACAGGTAATGAAAGTTTGCCGGTAGTGCCGTCGGTTGGTCGTTAAAAAAAGTGACTTAATCTGTAAGCAAAATAGGAGAATAGAATTACCGGAAGTGGAACGGAGCATCGCAAGAAAACCTAAATAGAATTTCTATAGTTGGTTACATAATAATTTCAAAGAGCCTTCACTAAAGTTTTTTTTAAAAATAAAGCGGCCCGTTCACAAAGTTTGTAGTTAGTAAATTTGCGCCATGAAAATACAATGGCTGCTGCTGCAATTTGATGAACTAACCCCTTACCAATTGTATGCTATTCTTCAATTGCGCAACGAAGTTTTTGTGGTAGAACAGCAATGTATTTTTCAGGATGCAGACGATAAAGATCAGGGCTGCTACCACCTGATGGGAATAGAGGATTCAAGGTTAGTAGCATACACCCGCCTCTCTCCTCCACACCTCATTTATGACCAGGCTTCTATTGGCCGCGTTATTACCTCTCCGGCTGTACGCCGCACTGGGCTTGGCGCTACGCTCATGCAGCAATCAATTACTTCTGTGTATCAGCTTTTTGGAAAAGGAGATATTAAGATTGGGGCGCAATTATATTTGAAGGATTTTTATAGTTCTTTTGGTTTTGTACCAATAAGCGATCCCTACCTGGAAGATGGTATTGAACACCTATATATGCTACTCAAAAGCGCTTCGTAATTCTACTAAGTACAAGCCGGTAATTATAAATTTTTTTAAAAATAATTTTCCATAATGCTTGCACTTTATTAATGCGCTTTCTACATTAGCAGCGTCATCCAAATCCGTTAAACCAAAAACGCAACTCTATGAGAACAACTGTACCCATGGTACGTTCATTAGTGCTCATCTGCACTTTTTTATCTCTTTCCTTTTCTTCTTTTTCTCAATCTATTATGTCCGGAAACGGCAAATATGAAATTGGCATTGGCGTAGGTCCCATGTATTTCTTAGGTGATCTCGGTGGCCACAATGGCGAAGGAACTACCTTTTTGAAGGACCTCAACATGCCTATGATGAAGTTGTCAAAAGGAGCTTATGTAAACTTATTTCCAGCAGAGTGGATTGGCTTTAGACTGGCCATCAACCACGGCGTGGTAGAAGGCGATGATGCCGTAATTAAAGACAAAGGCGGCGATGAACGTTTTCGTAAAGACCGCAACTTATCTTTCCGCTCTTCCGTGCTGGAAGCGTATGCTGCTACAGAAATTTATCCTACTGTATTTATAGAACAGTATGATGAACTAGCCGGTAAACTACGTCCTTATGGAGTGGTAGGTGTTGGTGCATTTAAATTCAACCCAAAAACAAAATATGGTAACAAGATGGTGCCTGTAAAGGAACTTCGGTTAGAAGGACAAGGCATGTCGGAATATCCGGATAGAAAAGAATACAGCCTTATCTCTTACGAAATACCTATGGGCTTTGGAGCAAAATACTACATCAAAGAAAATATGTATGTTGGTATGGAAGTGTTGCACCGCAAAACATTTACAGATTACATGGATGATGTAAGTACTACTTATATCAATCCGGATCTGTTTGATAAATACTTGACCCCACAAAAGGCAGCCCTTGCAAAGCAATTACATTACAAAGAGTTGTCTGCTCAAACTCGTGCAAACACGGGTATTGATGGAGAACAAAGAGGCGACCCATCTCAAAAGGATTCCTTCTTTTCTACTATCATCAAATTTGGTTGGAGACTGAATGACTGGAACTCACCAAACGGCCGTGCCTCCAGACAATTACGTTGCCCTTCATTTTATTAATCAATACGAATGAACAGAAATATACTAAGCACCGCAATACTTACGATTGCGCTTGCAGGCATCACTTCTGCCTATACCAAACCTAGTGGTGGTACGTTATATTCCAGCTCATTACCGGTGGTGAAGAAGGTGATCCCCGGTAACAAGAGTAAGGTGCGGCTTTATCCCAACCCTACTACAGATGGTAACCTAAGTATCTTTTCTACTTCCGAATCAGACCAACTTCATTTTTATGTATTTGATCTTGAGGGAACGATGGTACACCAGGTGGTGCTGAAAGAAAAAGAGAAGCATAAAATTAAAAATCTTAAAAAAGGCATTTACGTCTATGATGTATTTGTAAACGATACCTCTATTGAGCAAGGAAGAATCATTGTAAAATAAATTCCGGTAAGCGGCAGGGAAACTAATAAAATTCAAACCCTTGGTTGTAAAAAACCAAATCCGTTCTCTATCAGTACCCCCCCAAAACAAAAATTTTGTTATTGCTTTTCTGTCCTTACTTGCCGGACAAATGAACGCTCTTTCTTTCTCTCAAAACTATATCCGAAGGCAGGGAAATTGGTGTAATCTTATATCCGAAATGAACTAACGCTTCAACCGCATTATCATAAGATTTACTTAAACACTCCCTGCGCTTTTTCGGATTTTTATTATCAAATTAAATAGGTCCATTCACTTCTCTTAAAGTCAATCTCTTTTCCTATTTTTAATCACCCCATGGAGCAACTACCATCCCACCCTGCAAGGGAACGTTCCTGAACACCCAAAAAAAAGTAAGGGGCCGCATGCTGAAAAGCCATATGAGTAAGCATTACCAAAACTTTTTTTATGTCTCCGCTGAATTTTCACAAGCAAAAACTAGTTGCGCTTATTGCTGCTGTACTAGCGCTTATCTCTCTCATTCTCCCTTGGGTTTCTTTTAATTTTTTAGGTTATACCAGCTCTATTAATGGTTTTCGAAGCTGGGGTATTCTTTCTTTACTCGGTGCTGTGGGCGTAGTAGCACTCACCTTTATGTCTGATAAGATAACGGCCTACGAACAGCCTTTTAAAAATTATGTACTGATCTGCTTTGCAGCTATTGTAGTAGGAGCATTATTATTTTTATTGCGCAAAAATTCTATGGCAGGTGGAGTGTTAGGCGAGGATATAGTGCACACCGGCATTGGTCTTTGGATCTGTCTCCTGGCGGGCTTTGGTGGACTGGCAGTTACCTATGGATTAATAAAAGTCAGTAACAACCTAAAAACCACTTAAGTCAATTACCAACTACTATTATTTTGAGCCATAAATTTTTTAAAATGAAAACTTACTTCTCGTTGCTTGTGGCAGTTGTTCTAATAATTGCCAGCTGCAGCAGTGATTCTACTTCTAACCCTCAAGCAGGTAATACAACTGTAACTGACAATTCAGGTTCGTCTGCACCCGGAGGGATGATCGTTAAAAATAATATTGTAATGGAACCAAAAGGGGTACGGGTAAGCCAGGCCATTTTAGTGGATGCCGATG
>JBDSBL010000257.1:0-19966 GCA_039921625.1 Chitinophagaceae bacterium | reverse complement strand
TCGTCAATTTCATTTTAAATGGGTTAGTGTTTATTCTCATGGGCCTGCAATTGAAATTAATTATTCAGGATTTTAATAAAGCAACCATAGTTACCCTCTCACTATACGGTTTGGTAATTGGCGTGGTGGCCTTTTTGGTTCGGCTTTTTTACTCTATGCCAACGGCGCTTTTGCCAAGGGCATTCAGTAAAAGAATTAGCAAGGAACCATTTGATATTCGGAATGTTTTTATATTTAGCTGGGCTGGTATGAGAGGGATCGTCTCTATGGCCGCAGCGCTTTCCATTCCCGCTTATATTGGGTTAAATCCATTTCCGCATCGGTCAGAAATCATCTTTTTAAGTTTTGCTGTCATCCTTTTCACGTTACTATTTCAAGGCCTAACCCTGCCCTTCGTCATTAAGAAATTAAAGATTAAAAAACATTCAATTTTAGCCGAAGAATATGATATCCGGTTACAATTAATAAAGGATTCAAAAGATTATATTGATGAAAATTTTGGGTATGCCAACGATCGCTTGCGTGGCTTATTACATGCAAAATATGATACCCGGGAAAGTTTATTGCAGCAGACAAATTTACCTAAAAACAAACAAAAAAAAATCAGTAACTCCACGTCTATATTTAATGAATATGCAGAGTGGGAATTAGAGTTGCTACAAATGGAACGTGCAAAAGCAAATGAACTTCATAAACATGGTAAAGCAAGCGAAGAAGTGTTTCGAAAAATTGAGCGGGAAATTGATCTCGAAGAAGCAAGGTTGCGTTTAGAATTATATCGCGAATAAACCGGTTTAACTTAGCTTTTCTAATGCCTGAAGAATATCTTCCAACAAGTCATCTTTATCTTCCAAACCAGCTGAAATGCGAATAAGACCAGGTGTAATGTTTACAGCTGCACGTTCCTCTTCCGTTAATTTAGCATGTGTGGTGCTGGCAGGGTGAGAGGCAATGCTGCGGGTATCACCAAGGTTTGCCGTTAATGAAAAAATCTTTAAATTATTAAGAAAAGAGCGGCCACTTTCTAAACCACCTTTTAATTCAAAACAAAAAAGACCACCTCCATTTTCCATTTGTTTTTTTGCAATGTCATATTGGGGATGAGAAGGCAAAAAAGGATAGATCACTTTTGAAACTTTTTGATGCCCCTCCAAACTTTTAGCCAACTCAAATGCATTTTTTACATGTCGCTCCATCCGCACATCAAGCGTTTCCAAACTTTTTGTAAGCACCCAAGCATTAAATGGTGAAAGCGCGGGGCCCGTGCTGCGACAAAACAAATAAATTTTTTGAATAAGTTCTTTTTTGCCGACAAGCACACCGGCCAAAACCCTTCCCTGCCCATCAAGCCATTTAGTGCCGGAATGAATAACAAGGTCTGCACCTAATGGGATCGGCAATTGACCATACGGGGTAGCAAAACAATTATCTACATTAAGCAACAGGTTGTGCTTTTTTGCAACACTAGAAACAAACGCAATATCTATTATATCAAGACCCGGATTAGTAGGTGTTTCTAAAAAGATCATTTTAGAATTTGGTTTCACTGCAGCTTCCCAATCTTGTGGACGGTCCGTATCTACATAAGTATATTCAATCCCAAACCTGGGCAAATATTTAGTAATGACTGTGTGCGTACTACCAAAAATAGCTTTACCACAAATAAGGTGGTCACCACTTTGAAGCAATGCCATGAATGAGGCAAATATGGCGCTCATACCTGATGATGTGGCGTAGCCTGCTTCACCTTCTTCCAATGCGACCATTTTATCAACAAATTCTTTTACCGTAGGGTTGGAGAAACGGCTGTAAATATTGGCATCCGTTTCGTCAGCAAAGGCCGCTCGCATGTCTTCCGCATTATCATAACAAAAACTACTGGTAAGAAATATAGGAGTGGAATGCTCCATTTCGTTGGTCCTTTCTGTTTGTATGCGAATGGCTTTTGTGCTACGTTTCATTTTATTCCTATTAAGAAAGTAAGAATGCAAATTACCTGCTTTTGATTTATTGGGATGTCGATGTTGTTCTGCAAACGGAAGGCATCCTTACTTCTTCCACTTTACAAAGGCGTTTCATTATTTAAAAATTCAGAAACCTTTTGTGATATAACCTCGGTTTCTACCAAAAATCCATCGTGACCAAATATAGATTCGATGGCAAAAAAAGTGGAATTTTTTATACTGTTTGATAAAAAATGCAATTCTTGGATCGGGCACAAAATATCGCTCTTAATCCCTATCAAGAGCGCCCTTTGTTTCAGGTTGCCAAGTATCCCTTCAATGGTATTTTGTCTACCTCTTGCCAAATGATGACTATCCATAGCGTAGGTAAGCAACCAATAACTATACGCATTAAAGCGGTTGGCAAATTTTTCTCCCTGATACGCTATGTAAGATGCCGCTTTTGTATTTCTAAAAGAATATTCAATTTCATCTTTCTGTGTCCGCTCATATATTTCATAGCTTCGGTACGTGATCATCCCAAAAGCTCGTGCTGCTTTTAAGCCATTTTTTCCTGCATCATCCGTAGCCAATCTCCAGGAACTGTCTGCTTCTATTGCCATCCTTTGCGCTGCATGTATGGCTTTGCCCCACGCACTTTCTTTTGCTGAAGTTGTTATTAAAAAAACATTTTTTATTAAATGTGGCTCCATCACACACCATTCCAGAGCCTGGTATCCTCCCATACTTCCGCCCACCAATAACTGTATTTTTTGTATGGAAAGATGATGACATAAAACCTGGTGCGCCTTCACCATATCTCGAATGGTGATTGCTGGAAATGTATGATAATAAGGATCGTTTGTTTTTGGATTAGTGGACAATGGCCCGGTGGTGCCATAGCAAGAACCCAAAATATTAGCGCACACTACAAAGTATTTGTCCGTATCAAAACATGCCCCTGGCCCAATAAGACCTGGCCACCAGGCTGCGGCATCCGAACTAGCAGTCAATGCATGGCATATCCAAATAACATTGTCCTTTTCCCTATTTAATTGTCCATAGGTATGATAACAGATGGTGAGTCGGTTTATCGCACCTCCTTCTTCCAAAACAAATGGTTCATCTAAAACTATTTGGTGCATTAAAAAAAATGATTTAGAAGTAATTCTCTATCCTGCAAAAAAACTAATTCGCCGGCAAAATAAATGAAATTTTAAATGACCATTTACCCTGAGAGACAAAAGCAGGAAATCATTAACACAGAAATTCAAGATGTACTGACTAACTTATTTTTTATAAAAAGTTAGCGTGTGATTCAGTATACATTGCCCAAGTAGATTCTGAGTTATTTTAAAAAATATATGTAGTCAATAAGAATTTTATTTTGGGATAGCAAAAGGCATTATTTAAATCCAAATAAAAAAGGAAAAAAGAAAGTAACCACTGCTGCCCATCCCAAGTAAATGGGAAGGTATAAAGCGATTGCTTTTCCTACTGTGTCAATGTTTGCCTTACGAAAAAGAACTTTATATAATTGGATTCCCACCATAAACAGGTTTATCAAAATCAATCCATTGCCACCCAATACTGCTGCTCGATTCGGTGTAAAACCCCACTCAGCAATTCGAAATAAAATAGCAGAAAGCGCAATACCATTTACTATTATGGTCACTATGGATAAAAGAAAAAGAATCCATATTCCAGCCCTTGTTTTGGACTCTGCTGCCGTGTCTGCAGCATTAAAAAAAATAAGGCACATTACACCTAACAACAGCGCATTAAAAATCATTAAAAACTGACGGTCGTTGTAAGGATCTTTCCCTGAATATATCATAGCAATCAGGTAAATAACCAACATAACTAAAACCAATGGGCTGAAAATTTTTGCAATTACCGGCGATACTTTTCCCACTAATTGCGGATTAGACTGCACGAGGTACGTACCTAAAATAGGAGCTCCCGCCAAGCCAAACACAATGATATTTTCGAAATAGAATTTTTCAATATTGAACCCTATCAATGAAAATAATCCAACGGTTAACCCGGAAAGAAGCGCCCCGGCTATTAAGATTAATGCCGTCATCACCACTAGATCCCCATTGAATTTTAAAAAATCGAGTCGCCCCTCCAGGTTGTTTTTTACTGTGCCAGCATAAGAATATAAAAGTAAAAACCAAAGAATTATAGGTAAATGAATGCAGGATAAAAGCAACGTATCACTCATGTGCACATCAGGAAGAAAATTGATAAAAATCAGGGAAACAATTATCAGCAAAGCAGTAGCCCCCATTTGTTTTTTTGATAAAGCTTTTTTCCAGCTGAAATAAGCGATTAAGAGAGGGAAAACCACAAAGCCAATATTTCTTGGGTAGAAAAAATCTTCGTTCCAATGGAAGATACTTGGAAGCTTAGCTATTATGCCTGCTACAAAGCAACCTCCAATAATAAATAGTAATTCTTTGGATGACCCCCAATTAAATTCTTCCCTTTCATAATGCAGCCGACTATTCCAGAATTCAGCAATGGAATTGCCTTGCAGTTCCGGATACAAAATGTCAAAGGATTGCTTGAAAAGAGTATTGTTCTTTCGATACAATCTTTCAAGTTCTTTTGGATGGTCAAGTTGCGCGAGAATCTCTTCTTTCATTTTATTTATTTTAAAATAGTTTGGTTGACATGATTCTTTAAAAGGGTAACATTCTATGTAAGTAAGGCAAAACTGATGTTGCTAATAATAAATATAATTGTGCCCACTTAACACTTAATAAAGTACTTTGAAATACAAAGTACAAGCTCAAAAAAAAATTATTTCATCCCTTTGATCATTAATTCCAATGCCTGTACATGGGCTTTAAAATCCCGCTCACCAGCCTTCGTTATTGAATAAGTAGTATTGGTTTTTCTACCAATAAAGCCTTTATGGACTTTGATAAAACCGTTTTCTTCCAGGGTTACCAAATGCGTAGCCAGATTGCCATCGGTTACTTCCAACAAACCTTTTAAATCATTAAAGCTTATTAATTCATTTACCATCAACACGCTCATTACTCCCAATCGAATGCGATTATCAAAAATTTTATTTAAACCGGAAATGGGATTCTTCATGATGCAACTGTTTTTTCCTTCCGCTCATACTTTAGCCACATCATTATCCCATAAATAATATGCAAAACTCCAAAGCCCGCTGCCCAAAAAAATAAGCCATAACCAATGGCCCACAGATTAATAGCGCCAAGTAAAAGTTGGAAATAACCAAGGTATCTCACTTCTGAAAGGGTAAATTTAGAAGCATTGACTAAAGCCAATCCATAGAAGATGAGACAGGAAGGTGCTATGAAACCAAAATATCCATAGTCTGCCAAACGCCATACCACCAAGCCTCCCATCAACATAGGTATCACAATATTTACCAGTACTTTACGTGCTATAAATCCCCATACGGGAACTCCCGTTTTTTTGCTACGGAGCAGGGTAAATAAAAAGGCTAACAAAAAAGCAGCAAAAAAAGTAATAAGCGCTAATAAAAAAAGTTGTTGTTTGGCCTGCATTAATTCGGCTATACTTATTGGATCCTCCCCCCTATAGTTTCCTATTGTATTGAATCGGTTTGAATACAATTTTTTATACGCAATGCCTGCTGCTACCAGTGCACATACTCCTGCTGCCACTCCACTTAGCCCACTCAGGCTTACGAAACGGCTTCCGCGGTCCATCATTTGTTTAATCTCTTCTAATGCCTGAATCGGAGCCTTTTCGTTATCCATAAAAAGTACTTTGAATTACAAAGTAAAGTATAAAGTTTTGATTTTAATAATAAAACTTTGCACATATTATTTTTAAGAACAAGGAGCTTTGCCGACTAACGGCCAACAGGGAAGTTGTTATATTCCTTGTACAGCAAGGTTGTTAGCTCCAAAAGTGTTACTTATAAAATTTATTATTGGTCACGCATTGAATTATTATCCGTTAAAGCTTCAAGTTCTTGCTATTATCTAAACCTTAAATTTCAACTTTTAAACTTGCCGG
This sequence comes from Chitinophagaceae bacterium, assembly GCA_039921625.1. GTDB lineage: Bacteria > Bacteroidota > Bacteroidia > Chitinophagales > Chitinophagaceae > Flavisolibacter. Next base: position 13,994 of record JBDSBL010000257.1, on the reverse strand, counting down.
TTGTGACGTTATTTCAAGCATTTCTCCATGCGGCACAATAGTTATCTGACCAAATTCTTTTAAAAGCATTTTATAGGCTGCAGCTACAGGTCTTGGTTTTCGATCTAGATCATATAACCCACAAGCATTAACAGTTCCCTTCTTCTCTGCTAACTCAATATCCCAGTCTATTTGGTCAATGAGGCTATACCAATTGAAGCCAAGAACCGGTACGCCATCTTCCCGCATTTGCAACACATTCATCCATTGTTTCCACAACCAAATGGGAGCTTTATCTGCATCAAACACATTCGTTTCAGTATGCATGACCGGCTTTTTATATCGTTGGTAATATTTTTTGGTGATTTGGTACCAGCCAAAAACATCTGATGCAATTATTATCTCCCCATTGGGTAATTTGATCTTTTCATTTCTGCCATAATAATCATTACCCATTACCTGATAGCCGGGAGGCTCCCCTTTCATAAACCATTCGTATTCTTTTCGGGTCAATCCGTTATCCATTAAATACAAGCAAATATCTGCATCGGGTGCATGTGCATATAAAAGATCAAGAGCTAAAAACCTTAATTTATTATCAATGGTTATTTGGGTAGATTTTGTGGCACAAGCTTCATGTACAAACTCCGCACTTTCGCTTTGTACTATCACACAATCTGGACGATGCTTTGCTATTTGGTGATTACCTAAAATGCTTGCTGCCACAATGTTTTTAATGGCCGTAACAAAGGCCCGGTCAGATTTTAATTGTTCATTCCAAACGCCATCTTTTGCACTTGCTTTAGCGGTCACATATATTTCATTTACCGGTGTATAAAAGCGAACCCAGGGATACCGTTGTGCTACTGCCCCCGCATATTTTTCGAAGTGTATTGGCAATTCAGGATTTTGATAATTCCCTATCCAATCAGGCACTCCAAAATGCATGAGGTCAAGTATTGGGGTGATCTCCAAACGTTTCAACTCATTCATTGCTTCATCTGCAAAACTCCAATCATATTTTTCAGGCCCTTTTTGAATAGAGTAATAAGGTAAGCCATAACGTAAAAATTGTAGCCCTAATTCTTTAACCAAACCAAAGTCTTCTTTCCAACGCTCGTAATGATTGCATTCTTTCAACAAATCTCTGCGCACTTTACCTTGGTCGATGGTAGGATAAGAACATTCTATGCCGGTGGCAAACATGAAATTACCTGGAGTATTTTTAGGCAAGCCACTGCCATCGTGGCCGCGGCCACCACCATATTGGTCTCCATCATATTTAGATTCTCCATGATGTTCTTTTATCACAATATCCAGAAAGCTTTTTGGCGCCATATTAACTATTTTAGGAGTGAGCACCTGTCTGTTTTTTTTGAAGAAATAAATCCGCCGTTCGGAGAGATAAAGCCATTATAGTTAAGGCCGGATTGACACTTAAAGAAGTTGCAAAAACGGATCCGTCACAAATAAACAAATTAGGGACATCATAAGAATTACCATCCTTATTCACCACTGCTTCCTCCCTATTATTTCCCATTCTGCAGGTTCCCAGTGTATGTGCTTTTCGGTGGTAGGATAAAAGGTTTTTGGCTCCAGCTTCTTTCCAAATTTGCCGCATTACTTTTTCCCCGTGATCGCTCATTTTCTTTTCATTATCTCCTGCCGTAAATAGTATCCTTGGTTTCGGTAATCCCATTTCATCCTCCTCATCTGATAGCTCCAAATAATTTTTTTCTGATGAAAGGCATTCACCATGCATATTTATTCCGGCTACCTGGTTAAACGATCTCATTTTCTTTCTTAATTCTTCGCCCCATATTTTGCCGGCTCTTGCCAATTGGGTGGCATAGGTTACGGGCATCACCCCTATAGATTGTATCAAATAACCGCTTGAAAAATTTACATCAGTAGGCAGCACCATATCCTCTGATATTAACCCGCCGGGAATTCCTTTGTAGGGTCGAACGTTCTCATCAAATTCTCCCCACACTTGCAGGCCAACATGAGCTAAAAAGTTTTTGCCCACCTGTCCGCTACTATTGGCCAGATTATTCATCAACAACAAGCGTGGCGTTTCAATAGCTCCTGCACAGATGAAAACATTCCGACATAATTGTCTTTCCTCATTTCCATATTTTTTATAAACTACACCTGTAATTTTCCCCTCACTATTTTTTTCAAATGCAGTGGCCATGCACTCTGCCCTTACCTCTGCACCATAATAAATAGCATATGGAATATAGGTTACATCCATACTTGCTTTTGCACCCGTGGAGCATCCAGCCTGGCAAAACCCTCGGTTGGTACATGCCTTACGCCAACCTATCTGCTCTTGAAAGTAATCCGCAGATAAGGCAGCGTTGGCGGCCGGCGAAGTTTTGATACCCATTTTATTACACCCTCTTTGCATCAATTGTGCTGGCCCATTTAAGGGAAGCGGCGGAAGAGGATAACCTTTTTTTCGGGCTGGGCCCCATGGGTAAGGCGAGGGACCGGAAATGCCTAAAAATTGTTCTAACTCCTCAAAGTAAGGTTCCAAATCAGTATACCCAATAGGCCAATTATTACCGACGCCAAAGTAGGAATACAATTTAAAACTATGTGGCTGTGGGCGAGGAGTGTATGCTGTATAGTGCAGTGTAGATCCGCCGACTCCAATGCCGGAATTATTTTTACCAAAACCAATAGGATCACCTCCTCCACTTAATCTTTCAAAGTTCCAGAACAATTTATTTTGCTCTCTTTCATCAGTAGCAAAATCTATTTTAGGACTCCAATTTTTGCCTGCTTCAAGCGCTACCACTTTTAAACCTGCTTTAGCTAAACGTGCTAAAAGTGGAGCTCCTCCTGCTCCTGTGCCAATCACCACGGCATCTATTATTTCATCATTTTTGTACGTGCGCATTTTCAATTTCTGGTTTCAATCTTTATTCCTATGGGTTCTCTTTCTTCCCGTTCATTAAGTCTTATTTTTTCCCATCCTTTGGCATCCGCCATACCAGCATATCCCATTTCATCCTGTACCAATGGATGGCTAAAAAACACCTCAGTTACTTCTGCCAGCATTTCTTCAAAGAATTGTTGTTGCTGCAATTGGTCCCATTCAAAACCATCTCCGAGCCCTTTTTGTACAGCACCAAGCACTTCCAATTGATGGTTCTTTGGCAGGTCAATAAATTTTTTATTGTACAGCAGGTTTGCGGTTTTATTGATTCCCTTCAACCCTTCCCTATACATTTCATCATCAGGAGGCATGTTGTTATACCTCCAGCCATTTCCCGTTTTGCAATTGAGTCGTGTATCAATAGCATGGGCCATAGTTACCATTCGGTTATTACTGTTCTGCGCCATAAGACAATCACAAACAACTGTCAAACATTCAAAATCAGGAAGAGTAAAAAATAACGGTTGGTAATCTTTTTCCTGACCTCTTTCTATCAATACTTTTTTAGTGATGTCTGTTACCAAATCAGTATTTAGCAAGGCCACTATAGATCCTTCGGGATATTTGTAATCCATTTTAAATATTATTTACTGCTTGAAAGCCTACCACCCGTTACCTCTATCAGAGCTCCTGTCATAAAACTTCCATCATTGGAAGCAAGAAGCACATAAGCCGGAGCTAACTCTTCTGGTTGGCCGGGGCGGGCTAGTGCTACCTCATGCCCAAAGTTTTCTACTTCATCAATAGGCATTGTTCCAGGAATATTGGGCGTCCACACGGGACCTGGAACTACTGCATTCACCCTTATATTTCGTTCCCCCAACTGTAGCGCCAGCGATTTTGTAAATGCATGAATGGCACCTTTCGTAGCGGTGTAATCTACTAAAATGGGGTGACCTGTTAACCCAACAATACTTCCAGTATTTACAATAGCATCTCCATCATGCAAGTGAGGAAGGCTGGCCTGCGCCATAAAAAAATATCCGTAAATATTTGTTTCAAAAGTTCGTCGCAGGTTTTCCTCCGTCAAATCTTCCAAACGTTGTTCTGTTTTTTGAAAGGCCGCATTATTAATTAAAATATTCAGCTTTCCATATTCTTTTATTGTTTGTGCCACCGCATCAAAACAATTAGTTCTTTGTCTTACATCAGCCTTTATAGTTACACATTTTTTTCCCTTTTCTTCCACCATTTTTTTGGTCACTGCTGCATCTGAATCGTTCTCATTATATACAATTGCTACATCAGCTCCCTCCATAGCAAATGCAATGGCCACGGCCCTGCCTATTCCAGAATCTGCTCCTGTAATAAGCGCTACTTTGTTATTCATCTTTCCGGCCGCTTTGTAGTTGGACAAATTAGAATCAGGCTGTTGTTTCATGTCTGATTGCTTAGCTGGGTAAGGTAGTTTCTGCCCTTTTATCTCTTCTGCTTCCGGTCTATATTCTTCCTGTGTCATAATTAAATTTTTAAAGATTACTTATTCGATACTCTTATCTTCTATAACCCTTTTTGAGGTAACAGGTTGGAAAGGGTGTTGGTATAAGTTAATACTTAATATTTTGATTAATTAATTAAACCTATTTGGAGGTAATTGAATTAGCTATATGTAAAATGCTTGAGAAGAATTTATTTAGAAATAGAGCAGGACTTTTTCTTTTGCAAAATCAACTGAAGTGGATAGACATTGTAACCTACTCTCAGAAATAAAGATGAATGACGGCCTGATAAAATTGTAACTAAGTTGGGTAATTATGTAAAAAAAAGATAGGTTAATTCATCGTATTTTGCTTTGTATAACCATTTTATAAAAGCAAATGCCGGTACAACCACTTACTAAAGGTTACGCTCCAAGCAAGCCCCTTTTCCCTTTGATTATGATAATAAGCCTTTTCTTTTTTTGGGGCTTTGTTCATAATCTAGATCCTATTTTAATTCCCCATTTACGAAGGGCATTTCGGCTCACTACTTTGCAGGCTTCATTGGTTGATTCTGCTGTTTTTATTGCCTATTTTTTAATGGCCATACCAGCAGGATTATTATTAAAAAGGTTTGGGTATAAATCCGGAATTATAGTCGGGCTGCTGTTATTTGCTCTTGGATGTTTTTTATTTGTACCGGCAGCCAACTATATGCAATATGCCTTTTTCTTAGGAGCCTTATTTATTGTAGCCTGCGGACTTACTATTTTAGAAACGGCTGCTAACCCATATGCAAGTTTGCTTGGCCCGGAAGAAACCTCAACACAGCGGTTAAATTTTGCTCAATCGTTCAACGGCTTAGCTGCTTTTCTGGCTCCCATTATAGGTGGCAAATTTATTTTATCTGATGCTCCATTAACCGATGATGCCTTTGCTTCCTTATCCGCTTCGGCGCAAGTAACTTATTTGCATACAGAAACTTCCACGGTGAAAATGCCTTACTTTATTTTAGGTCTTGTGATTTTATTGGTAGCAGTCATCTTCTTTTTTACAAAATTGCCCGAAATAAAAGACACACAAAAAGATGCAAAAAAAGGATTTTTACATGCCTTTACCCACCCGCATTTAAAATGGGCTGTGGTTGCTCAATTCTTTTATGTAGGAGCTCAGGTATGTGTATTAAGTTTCCTTGTTTTGTTTGCCACCAAAGCAGCAGGAATTACAGAAAAAGAAGCAGCATGGTATTCCGGTATTGCCGGCCTCGTATTTATGTTAGGTAGATTTGTAGGCACATTTGCTATGAAATTTATTGCTCCACCTAAACTGTTAACCATCTATTCTTTCCTATGCATGCTGCTTACATTAGTAGCCATATTTGGTACTGGCATTATTACTCTTTATGCATTAATAGGAGTTGCTTTTTTCATGTCCATTATGTTTCCTACCATTTTTGCATTGGGTATAAAAGATTTAGGAGCAGATACTAAATCTGCCTCCAGTTTAATTATCATGTCCATTGTAGGAGGTGCCGTATTGCCACCGGTTTTAGGTTTTATAAGTGATGTTTCCAATAATATTCAATATGGCTATGTGGTACCTCTTGTATGCTTTGCCGTAACCGCTTTGTATGGATGGAGAGGATATAAAATAATCAACTTATGAGTAAAATAATTAAAATTCATGAGCGGGATAATGTGATCACAGCACTAACCACTTTGCAAAAAGAAGAGCAGGTAAGGTGGGGTGCAGATAGTTTTGACATCAAAGAAGAGATACCAGCAAAACATAAATTTTTTGCAAAAGATTTTAATACCGGCGATGAAGTTTACATGTACGGGGTGTTGGTAGGCAAAGCTTTGATGCCGGTGGCAAAAGGTAGTCGCATGACGACTGAAAATGTAAAACACGCTGCTGAAAAATATGCTTTTCGAAATGTAAAAAATGATTGGACTCCACCGGATATTTCCCAATTTATTAATCGCACCTTTCGTGGATATAAAAGAGATGATGGAAAAGCAGGAACGGCTAATTACTGGTTATTCATCCCAACTGTTTTCTGCGAGAACAGGAATATGGATGTGATTAAAGAAGCCTTACAACAAGAACTTGGTTATGCAGTAAATGCAAAATATAAATCCTTCACAAAGCATTTGGTAACTGCTTTTAAAGAGGGTGCCGATACGAGAGATTTTAATACAACCTTATCATCGGCACCTGCACAAGAACGTCTTTTTAAAAACGTAGATGGGGTAAAATTTTTAAATCATAATGGAGGCTGCGGCGGTACCCGGCAAGATGCGGATACTTTGAGTAAATTATTATCGGCTTATGCCAATCACCCGAATGTTGGCGGAGTTACTATTTTAAGTTTGGGGTGCCAGCACTTGCAGACAAAACAGTTGCTGGATGATATTAAAAAAGGCAATCCAAATTTCAATAAACCACTTCTGGTTTTTGAGCAACAACAAATAAAAAGTGAAGAAGAATTAATAGCGTTAGCCATCCGGGAAACATTTAATGGCCTTGTAGAACTGAATAAAATTGAAAGAGAAGAAATCTCAATAAGTAAATTAGTAATTGGCGTAAAATGCGGCGGCAGTGATGGTTTTAGCGGTATATCTGCTAACCCGGCCGTTGGTTATGCAGCCGATTTGCTGGTAGCACTTGGAGGCACGGTATTGCTGGCAGAATTTCCTGAACTCTGCGGTGTAGAGCAAAATATTATAGACCGCTGTACTTCCGAAGAAACCGCCAAAAAATTCATTGATTTAATGCAGACATACGATGCGCAGGCACATGCAGTAGGTTCTGGTTTTTATATGAATCCCTCACCTGGAAATATAAAAGATGGATTAATCACCGATGCTATAAAATCTGCCGGCGCAGCAAAAAAAGGCGGCACTTCGCCGGTGACTGATGTGTTGGATTATACAGAACCCGCTACCAAACCTGGTTTAAATTTGGTGTGTACTCCTGGCAATGATGTAGAAGCTACCACAGGAAAAGCGGCCGCAGGCGCCACTTTAATTTTATTTACTACTGGCCTGGGTACGCCCACGGGAAATCCCATTTGCCTTACCATTAAAGTGGCCACCAATTCTACCTTAGCAAACAAGATGCAGGACATCATTGACATAGATTGCGGACCAATAATACGCGGCGAAAAAACAATACAACAAATGGGCGAAGACATTTTAGAATATTGTATAAAAGCAGCAAGTGGTGAAATAATACCCAAAGCAGTACAACTCAATCAAGATGATTTTATTCCTTGGAAAAGAGGTGTGTCATTGTAGCAAAATGATATAATAAAAATAGTTCGATAAAAATTTTACGTACATGTTTTCACTAAAAAATAAAAAAGCAATTATCACTGGAGGTGGCAATGGCATTGGAAAAGCTATAGCTGTTTTGTTTGCCTTGCAAGGTGCAGAGGTACACATAGTAGAACTTACGGAAGCAAGTGCTCAACCAGCAATGGAAGAAATTATTTCTAATGGCCACAATGCCGAATTACATATTTGTAATGTAGCCAATCAGGCAGAAGTATCTGCCGTTTTTGAAAAAATTGGAATCATACACATCCTGGTAAACAATGCAGGGATTGCACACATTGGTAAAGCAGATAATACAAGCGAATCAGATTTTGATCGTGTGATGAATGTGAATGTAAAAGGTGTTTACAATTGTATTCATGCAGCGATACCACAATTAAGATATTCAGGAGGTGGCGTGATCTTAAATATGGCCTCTATTGCGGCATGGGTTGGTTTGCCAGATAGATTTGTTTACTCAACTACAAAGGGTGCGGTAATGGCAATGACTCTTAGTGTTGCGAAAGATTATATAGGTGAAAATATCCGTTGCAATTCTATTTCACCCGCCCGGGTGCATACTCCATTTGTTGATGGATTTATTAATAAAACTTATCCCGGACAGGAAAAAGAAATGTATGATAAACTGTCCAAAACACAACCCATCGGCCGTATGGCAGAACCTGAAGAAATTGCAAGTCTCGCACTTTTCCTATGTAGTGATGAGGCTTCATTTATTACCGGCAGTGACTACCCGATAGATGGCGGATTTATAAAATTGAATAATTAAATGAGCCTAAAATTCAATACTAGCCATCCTCCTATAGAAGACCTTCGAAAAAAAGCAGCGAAGAAAGTTCCAAAATTTGCAATGGAATACCTCGAGGGTGGTTGCACTGAGGATGTCACTCTTTATAAAAATACGAGTGAATTAAGAAAAGTAGAACTAACACCTTATTACCTCAGACCATACCAAAACATAGACCTCAAAACAGAAATGTTTGGACATGTAACTGATGCACCTTTTGGTATAGCACCTGTTGGCCTGCAAGGTTTAATGTGGCCGAATGCACCGGAAATTTTAGCTAAAGCGGCGCATCATTGTGAAAGAAAGGTGGCGACCTCAGGATTGCTATTTGAAAACTTAGTTGCAACAAGTGATGGAGCAATTATGCTACGAAAAAACAAATGATTTTAATAAACATATTGTTCTTTGAAAAGAGCAATCAAACTGACAAATAAAAAAAACTAGTAGATATGAAATTGATACGATTCGGTGAAGCCGGAAAAGAAAAACCAGGAATTATAATGAATGATAAATGGTATGATGTATCCTCATTTGTTAAAGATTATGATGAAGCGTTTTTTGAAAATAGTGGTCTTGAAAATTTAAATGAAAAATTAAATAGTAATCCGGAATTGCCAGAAGTATCAGCAAATACAAGACTTGGATCTGTAGTAGCAAGGCCATCGAAAATAATTTGTATTGGATTAAATTTTACAGATCATGCAAAAGAAACCGGTGCGGCTATACCCGAAGAACCAATTATCTTTTTTAAATCCACAACTGCATTGTGCGGACCAAATGATGATTTAGTCATTCCAAAGAACAGCACAAAAACGGACTGGGAAGTAGAATTAGCCTTAGTGATTAGTAAGAAAGCAAGCTATGTGGAAGAAAGTAATGCTATGGATTATGTTGCTGGCTATTGTTTGCATAATGATTACAGCGAAAGAGCTTTTCAATTAGAAATGGGCGGGCAATGGGTAAAAGGTAAAAGCTGCGATACCTTCGCCCCGCTTGGGCCCTGGCTTTCTACAACAGATGAAATTAGGGATGTAAATAATTTAAAAATGTGGCTTACGGTAAATGGAAAAACATTTCAAAACAGCAACACATCCAATTTAATTTTTAAAATTCCATTCCTTATTCATTACCTCAGCCAGTATATGACTTTGTTACCGGGTGATGTAATTAGCACTGGTACACCTCCCGGTGTTGGACTTGGTATAAAGCCAAATCCTATTTACGTACAACCTGGTGATATAATTGAATTGGGCATTGAAGGTTTGGGAAGTAGCAAACAAATGGCTAAAGCGTACAAATAAAAACAGACCATGACCCGATATTGCCTTGCCCTCGATTTAAAAGATGATGAAGCATTAATTGCGGAATATGAAAAAATGCACCGGGACGTATGGCCGGAAATTATAAGCAGCATAAAAAATGCTGGTATTGAAAACTTAGAAATCTATCGCACCGGCAATAGACTTTTTATGATATTGGAAGGAGGACCAGATTTTAGTTTTGAAAAAAAAGCAGCCATGGATGCCGCCAATGAAACCGTGCAAAAATGGGAAGACCTGATGTGGAAATACCAACAGGCAATACCATCTGCAAAGACCGGAGAAAAATGGATAATGATGGATAAAATATTCAGTCTTTAAAAATATTGTGATGAAGATTGATGCTCATGTTCACTTCTGGAATTACGACCCTGTTCGGGACAGCTGGATGGATGGAATGGATGTTTTGCACAAAAATTATTTACCAAAAAACCTTTTACCCACACTCGCCAATGCAGGCATAGATGGGGTTGTAGCGGTACAGGCAGAACAAAGTGAAACGGAAACTATATTTTTAAAATCATTAGCAGATGCTAACCCTATCATAAAAGGCGTAGTTGGCTGGGTCCATTTTGCAAATGAACATATCGAAGAGCGGCTGGAATATTTTTCTCAATTCCCAGTCATTAAAGGATTCAGGCATATTGCACAAGGTGAGCCGGATGGGTTTTTAATTGAGGAGAATTTTATACGTGGTATAAAAGCAGTGTCAAAATTCAATTACACTTATGATGTTTTGGTATACCCGCATCAATTAAAAGATGCTTTGAAAATGATGCTACAATTTCCAAAACAACTTTTTGTTATTGACCATTGTGCCAAGCCGGATATTAAGAATAATAGCTTAACTAACTGGATGGAACTAATAAAGGAAATTGCTCAATTGCCAAATGTCTATTGCAAACTTTCGGGCTTATTGACCGAAGCAAACTGGAAGCAATGGAAACCTGAAGAGTTTTATCCATTTCTTGATGTAGTGTTTACAGCCTTTGGTACCAACAGATTGTTGTTTGGCAGTGACTGGCCGGTACTATTACTTAGTGGAGATTATATGGAATGGTCTGGCCTACTAAAAAGGTACATGGACAATTTTTCACAGAAAGAAATAGATGCTGTATTCGGGTTAAATGCTCTAAAATTTTATAGCTTACAATAATGGATTTACAACTACAAAATAAAGTGATTATTGTAACTGGAGGTGCCAGGGGCATTGGCGCAGGTATCGTTGCGGTTTTGGCAAATGAAGATGCAATTCCAGTGATCGTTGGTCGCACCGAGGGCGACAATATTAAAATGGTAGAAGCCTTAAAAGGAAAAGGAAAAAATGCTTTCCAAGTGGTAGCGGAACTCACTGAGCCTGCACAATGTGAAGCAGCCGTAAAATCGATTGTAGAAAAATTTGGCAGGATAGATGGCCTCGTAAATAATGCCGGAGTAAATGATGGTGTTGGTTTGGAAAATGGAAACTATGAAAGCTTTATGTCTTCACTGCATAAAAACCTGGTGCATTATTATTTAATGGCACATCATGCGCTGCCTTGGCTAAAACAAAGCAAAGGCGCAATTGTAAACATCAGTTCAAAAACGGCCGAAACCGGGCAGGGAAATACGTCTGCTTACGCGGCATCTAATGGTGGACGTAATGCTTTGACGCGGGAATGGGCGGTAGAATTATTGCCTTACAGCATAAGAGTAAATGCAGTTGTAGTAGCGGAAAGCCTTACACCTCTTTATGAAAAGTGGCTACAAACATTTGATGATCCAAAAGAAAAATTAAAACAAATATCACAAAAGATTCCTTTTGAAAAAAGGATGACCACTACAGAAGAAATTGCCAATACAGTTGCCTTTCTTTTATCCCCAAAATCATCGCACACAACCGGCCAGTTACTTTATGTGGATGGTGGCTATGTACATCTTGACCGAGCCATTTCTTAAAAAAAAAGATTCATTACTTATTCTAATAATAAAAACCCTGGAAATAGTTTATTTCCAGGGTTACCATTTTTAAGTTGCGGAGAGTTAGGGATTCGAACCCCAGGAACCTTTCGGTTCAACAGTTTTCAAGACTGCCGCAATCGACCACTCTGCCAACTCTCCGGCGCAAAAATAGGTGCCGGAGGTTACACAGCAAAATCATTTTGGGTTGTGGGGCACATTTTCTTTTTCTTTCACAATCACGAGATCAGAAAGGTCGAACTGCATGGGTAACAAACCAATTTTTACTACTGCTCTTTTGCCCCTTATCTCCAGTACCTCTCCTACTTGTTGATTCCGTTTCATTTTTACTCTATCACCACATTTTATTTCTCCTGCTACCTCCAGATATTTGGAATCTAATTGTTTTTGCTTTTTACTAACTACTCGTTCATCTACTTTTTTATGAAACAACAAAGCCGCCATCTGTTTTACTACCTTTTCTTTGTTGTCTTCTTTTTTCCATTCCACCACCATTTGCCTAAGCTTTCGCTCAGTGTCTTTTAAGTAGATCAAGCGGTCTTCCGATATTTTATTTTGTTGTTTTAATAGTTCAACCTGTTGGCTGTGTTTTTCCCGGTTCATTACCTGCTCCATTTCTTTACGCAACCGATCGTTTTCTTTTAATAATTTTTGGAGCTCCATTTCTTTTTGCTCCACTCTTTGTTGGTCTTGCTCCGTACGGTTTAGCAATTTATCCAACTTAAAATGATCCTCATCTACCAAGGCTCTTGCCCGATGAATTAGCCGTTTATCAAGGCCAATACGTTCTGCAATGGAAAAGGTATAGGAGCTGCCCGGTTTGCCTAATTGTAATTTATACAATGGCATTAAACTTTTCTCATCAAAGGCCATGGCACCATTTAAAATGCCTGGAGTTTTATTGGCCATAACCTTTAGATTTAAATAATGTGTAGTCACAATGCCAATAGCATGTTTGCGGGCCAGTTCTTCCATTATGACCTCTGCAAAAGCACCACCTAAATTGGGGTCGCTTCCACTTCCCAATTCATCGATAAAGAAAAGTGTTTTGCCATTAGCTGTTTCCATGAAATGCTTCATGCTCAGGAGGTGGCTGCTGTAAGTGCTCAATTCAAACTCAAGGCTTTGTGTATCTCCAATATGAATCATTAATTGCTTAAAAATTCCAAATTGCGAAGAAGGATGTACCGGCACCAGCAAACCACTTTGCACCATCATTTGCAACAGCCCGACCGTTTTCAATGTAGCAGTTTTACCTCCGGCATTTGGTCCGCTGATTACCAATATTCGATGGGTACTGTCCAAGGTTAAATCTACCGGGATCGTTTGTTTGCCACTCTTTTTATTGTATAGAAAAAGTAAAGGATGAAAGGCTTTTACCAAATGCACCTGTGCCTTATCATCCACCACCGGGAAGTCTGCATTTACATCAATAGCAAACAATGCCTTAGCCCTGATAAAATCGTATTCACCAATAATGGAATGATAAGTAGAAAGTAAGGGAGCATAAACAGATAATTTAGAAGTAAGCTCTTTGAGAATACGGTACACTTCTTTACGTTCAGCACTTTCCGCTTCGTAAATATCATTATTCAATTCGATGGTTTCTTCCGGTTCTATAAAGGCTGTTTTGCGACTTTCACTTTCCCCATGTAGTATTCCTTTTACCACTCTTTTTTGCTCGGCAAATACAGCTACCACCCTTCTCCCGGTCATAAAACTTTCTTCAATATCGGCCAGGTAACCTTGCTTATTTAATTTTGAAATAATTCTATCAAATACTCTTCTTAATTCATTTCTTTTTCGATACAGATTGATTCTTAGAGATTGCAATTCGGAACTAGCGGCATCTTTTACGGTACCCGTTTCATCTATTACATCGTCTATAAGTGCAATGATTGTTTTTTCATAATAGGTGCCTTCTATTACTTGCCCCAATGCACTGTAGGCAGTTTTACGCTCCGCATCAAACCACCGGAAAATGCTTTCAATACTTACAGTAAGTTTCTTAATATTTAGCAATTGCTCACCAACTAATAAGGCACCGGGAATGCCCAAAAGTTTGAGGTCTTTTGTTAGATTCAGTATAGTATCATTTGGGAAATAAATGCTGTTAAGCAATAATTGTTTGTATTCATGTGACTGCTTTAATTCCCGATCTATAAAATCTTTCCTCGTATGTATGCGCAAGTCATCTGCTTTGGATTTAGCATATTCCGTTTGGCATTTTTGATGCACTAAAGATTT
>JBDSBL010000256.1:0-10128 GCA_039921625.1 Chitinophagaceae bacterium | reverse complement strand
GCGCCTGTATTAGATGGAAGTTGCCCATCTCCAATGGTAAAGGCAATGGCCCGTATATGATCTGCTAATACCCGGAATGCCACATCACTTTTTTCATCGCTGCCTTTATACGTTTGTTTAGTGATTTCTTCAATCTTGTTTATAGTGCCGCTAAAAACATCTGTATCATAATTACTGTTTTTATTTTGAATCACTCGCACCAGTCGTTCAAAACCCATCCCGGTATCTACGTGCCGTTCGGGTAATTGTTGCAGGCTGCTATCTTTTAAGCGATTGTATTGTATAAATACATTGTTCCAGATTTCAATCACCTGCGGATCATCGTGGTTTACCAATGTGTTTCCACTTACCTTTTCTCTTTCCGAATCGGGCCTTGTATCTACGTGTATTTCGGTACATGGTCCGCAAGGTCCCGTATCGCCCATTTCCCAAAAATTATCTTTTTTATTGCCTAATAAAATACGGTCTTCGGCAATCCACTTTTTCCATTCCATGGCCGATTCTTCATCTTTTGGCAGCCCATCTTTTGCATCGCCTTCAAATACGGTTACGTATAACCGGTCAATAGGAATTTTTAAAACTTCCGTCAATAATTGCCAGCTCCATTCAATTGCTTCTTTTTTAAAATAATCGCCAAAGCTCCAATTGCCCAGCATTTCAAACATAGTGTGGTGGTACGTATCCACGCCTACTTCTTCCAGGTCATTGTGCTTGCCACTCACTCTTAAGCATTTTTGAGTATCCGCTACCCTCGTGTTTGGTGCTTGTTTATTTCCTAAAAAATAATCCTTAAACTGATTCATGCCCGCGTTGGTAAACATGAGGGTAGGATCGTTTTTAATAACAATAGGAGCAGAGGGTACAATATGGTGTTGTTTGGAGCGAAAGAATTCCAAAAAGATTTTTCTTATATCGTTTGAGGTCATAAAAAGAATGTTTGCTGCGGCTATTTTTTTGACTTTGCCAGCGGATGCAAAGTCACAATAAAAAGATTGTTTTTGCTTTATAGGTATATTTGTTTCCCTGCTTTGAGGCAGGGGATGGCAAAGGTAATGATTAGAAGAAAGTGAAATAGAATAGAGCAGTAGCTACTTTTTGGCAATTGGTTAAAAGTATAGACAGGAATTTGGTAAGCCCTCAGATGACTTAATAGCTACCATGAAAAAAATCAAATATTATTATAACACACATACACTCCGATACGAAAAGCTGATCACTCCCTTGAGGGTAAAGCTTCTTAAAATATTCAGTTTTATAGCTGTCGCACTTTTTACTTCTGCCATCATCTCTTATTTTGCTTTTCAGTTTGTAGGCTCTCCGGCAGAAAAACTACTGAGGCGACAAAATGAAAGCCTGCGCGATAATTATGCAGATGTAAATGGAAAACTAAAGAGCCTGCAACAGCAAATGAGCGAGTTGGAAAAACGGGATAATAATGTGTACCGCAGCATTTTTGAAGCCACACCTATACCGGATAGTGCCCGCACCAAACAAATGGAAAAACAGCAGGAGATAGCCAAGGTGGAAGGAATGGAAGATCAGGAAATGGTGGCTTCTATTTATAAAAGCATTGCCAACCTGGGTAGCCGGATAAAGGCTCAAAGAACTTCTTATAGCGAAATAACCAAATTGGTAAATAACAAAGAACAGTTGCTATCAGCCACTCCTGCTATACAGCCGGTAAGCAATAAAGACCTTGATCGCATAGCATCGGGTTTTGGCTACCGCATTGACCCCATTTACAAAACCATAAAAATGCACGCCGGGCTTGACTTTACAGCTCCACAAGGCACTCCCATTTATGCTACGGCCAAAGGGGTGGTCAAAAGTGCAGGGTTTAGTGAAGGCGGCTATGGCAATCATGTAATCATCAGCCACGGATATGGATATGAAACTTTGTACGGGCACATGGTGCGGGTGAAAGCAAGGGCAGGACAGAAGGTTGACCGCGGAGATATTATTGGCTATGTGGGCTCTACCGGAAAATCTACCGGGCCGCATTGCCATTATGAAGTACACAAGAATGGTGAGAAATTAGATCCTGTTTATTTCTTTTACAACGACTTAAGTCCGCAGCAATTTGATGAAATTTTGAAACGGGCCAAGGCTTCCAACCAAAGTTTTGATTAAGTAATTTTATAATAAAGAAGACCATGCCTCTGAATCAAATAATGTTTGAATTTTCCGGCGAAGAAGAAAAAAAAGATGTGGATACTGACCCTGCAGTGCCCGCAGAAGAGAAGCCTAAAAGTACCAGAGGAAGAAAGAAAAAGGGGGCAGAAACCGAGGACGACTTAATTGAAGTGCCGGAAGATGAGGTGCTATTTACCAAACAATACTATGCTATAAGTGAAGTAGCGGCTATGTTCAAAGTGAAGATATCCCTGTTGCGGTATTGGGAAGGTGAGTTTGGAATGGATCTACGCAAAACTAAAAAAGGCGATCGCTATTTTACTCCGGCAGATATAAAAACTTTGTTGTTGATACACGATCTTTTGCGCCGCCGCAGGTTCACTATTGAAGGAGCAAAAGAATTCATTAAGAGCAACAAAAAAGTGGACGATAAATACGTGCTCATACAATCCTTGCAGCGCATCCGTACTTTTTTGTTGGAAGTAAAAGCGCATTTGTAAGCAACCTTTAACAATAATCAGCACACTTACTTATGCAACGGTATTAAATTTGACCATAGCAATTTTTATATGAACAAAATTATCTTTCTATTCCTCGCTGTATTTGCTGTAAGTACCACGTTTGCACAAACCACTGAAATTACTAGAGATGCCAGCGGCAATAAGATCTTGAAAGGATTTGTTTCTAAAAAAGATTTGGTAACAGACACTGCTTTTGCCTGGTTTGCTGATAATATAAAAGGGTATACTCCCGAAGCAGCTGCCGTGCAAGCTTTAAAAAAGAATAAAGATTCAATTTACATTCTTGGATTTGGCGGCACCTGGTGTGGCGATACAAAATATGTGCTGCCTAAGTTTTACACTCTATTAGATGCCGCAGGTTTCTCTCAGGATCGGTTTACTTTATTGGGTGTAGATCACAATAAAAAAACAATAAATCACCTGGCTGAAACTTTTGATATAATCAATGTACCTACATTTATTGTAATGAAAAACGGCAAGGAAATAGGCCGCGTAGTGGAATACGGTAAGTACGGAATGTTTGATAAAGAGCTGGGTGAAATAATATCCGGTACAGGCAAAAAATAATCCTTATGGCACCATTGCGATAGGCTTCCCTTCCGCTGCCAGCCTGATCTCCAGCTTTTCCAGCGTTTGCAAAACAAATAAATTTAATTGCTGTTTTATGGCATTAAACTGTGCGCCGTCAATAGGTGGAGTGTAGATCTCAATCATTACAATAAACGCCTGCACCCTTATATCTGTAAACAATACATTGTATGCCTGCAGCTGTTCCACTTTTGCTAAATATCCTTTTATAGAAGTTATTAATTCTTCAATTTTACCAGGCGAAGTTTCAAGATTTATATTTAAAAATATCTCTCCTTTTATTTGCGATCTAAGTGATACATTATCTAAAATAGTATCTACCATTTGCTTGTTGGGTACAGTCACATAAGATTTATCCACGGTACGCAACCTAGTGCTGCGCAATCCAATTTTTTCAACATTTCCGGTTACATTTTGCACCTTCACCAGGTCTCCGGTTGTAAAGGGTTTATCAAAAAATATAATAAAAGAAGCGATCAGGTTTTCCAGGCTTTCCCGTAGCGATAGGGCAATGGCTGCACCTACAATGCTTAATCCGGTTACGAGGTTGCTGATGTTGAAGCTAAAAGCAAAATGAAGAATCATCAATAGACCAACGATTCCAATAACCACTTTTAAAAAGTCGCGGAAAAAAAGAATCAGTTGGTTATCTGCTTGAGAAGGAGTGCGGTCAGCGCGGTGTTCCAACATCGACGATATAAAATCAATGATGCGTAATACCAACCAGGTGAGCGTAATAAGCTGGATGATAGTACCAATTGAAAGTAGGATCTGCTGAAGAGAATATTTGTAAATAAAAATATTTAAAAGCGTTGGAAACCGCAACCGATACAAAGCAATAATGGAAAAGGTAACTACTAAAAAAGTGCTGAGTGGATGAAGAATCAGATCTATGAATTTATATTCATCAAAGGTTTTGAAGGTGCGGTTTACCAGCTTGCAGGCAAGCTTGGCCAGGTAGCGGGAAAGAATTTTATTGATGATTAAAACGGTAAGTATAATCCCGGCTGTCCACAAATAATCTTCTACCGTATTGTTTAAAAATACCTGCTGCAAAAATCGATTCATCACCAAATGCTTTAGGCGAAAATATTACTATCTGTTAAAAGGGATTAGTATAAATCCTTAAGCCATCTTTTGACCAGGCAAAAATTTTATTGCTCCTAATATAATAATTGAATCCATCCACAGAATTCAAAGGAAGGTCTTTGCTTCTTTGCAGCAAAGTGCTTGTATTGTAGTAATGGATTGAGCTACCTTCTGTGCCTAAAATATAGGTGTTGGCCACTGCAATATTTCTCCACCCGGTAATGGGTATCTTCTTTTTATAAGTACCATAGTGATCAAAAACTAAGACACCTGATGCCGCATCGTATAAGTAAACAAATTCGTTTTCATCAATGATTTGCAGCGGGATAAATGCGGATGAAAAGATGTTTCTGAAATCATCTGTTTGCATTAGTATCGTTCCATCTTCACTAATTCTTTTCAATTTATTTTCATATTCATCAAACAGCCAAATGTTATTGTCATAACTAAGGCCGATGGCGCTTGTTTGAATAATATTAAGCTTGCGCAAATCAATAACGGACCGCACGGAAAGCTGTCGGTCAAGGATCACCACTTTAGAAAAATCTTTATAGTACAACAGTATTTTTAAAGGATTGGATACAATGATGGAAGTGAGTTTTCCAAACCGTTTTACTTCATTAAAAATACCCACTGAATCGCCTGCCGCATTCAGCTTTTTTAATGCATCAGAGGCAGTAAGTAAATAGATATTTCCGAGGTTGTCAACCGCCACATCTGTTACTTTTTCATTCAAAGTTTTAATTAATTGAAATGAAGAATCACCTTGTGCCTCGGCACAAAAAGCAGTAATAAAAAAACAGATAAAAAACGCGATTTTCTTCATTCGATTCTTGTAATTTTTTGTTCCATTCCGGTGTACGATAATAGCTGCAGCTCTTTCCCATCAAATACAGCATACGTGAAATAACGCACCCAATCTCCAAGATTAATATACCGGCTTTCTTTACTAAGACGAAAATCAATGGGCAAATGTCTATGTCCGAAAATAAAATAATTGAATTCTTTTTTTTGAAGGATTTCTTTTGAATAGGCAATCAACCATTCCTTTTCTTCTCCTAAAAAATGCTCTTCTACTTCTTTTGAAGTTTGCCGGCTTTTGTTGCTAAAATAATCAGCGAGGCCAATGCCAAGGCGGGAAGGAATGATTCCAAATAGCCATTGGCAAAGAGGATTGCGAAAAACGCTCTTCAAAAATTTATATTTATGATCGCCCGGCCCCAGGCCGTCTCCATGGCCAATGTAAAATTGCGTATTGCTAAAAGTGAATTCTTTTGGCTCAAAATATACCGGTATGTTTAGTTCTTTTTGAAAATAATCCTTCATCCACATATCATGATTCCCTACAAAAAAATACACTGCAATTCCGGCATCCGAGTATTCTGCCAGCTTGCCCAATATCCGTACAAATCCTTTGGGTACTACCTTTTTATATTCGTACCAAAAATCAAAAAGATCACCAACAACGAAGAGTGCAAAAACCTGTTCTTTTATTTCGGTTAAAAATTGAACGGCAAGTTTTTCGCGTTGCAAACTCCCTGCTGCATCGGGGGAACCAAGGTGAAAATCAGAGAGAAAAAATATTTTTTTGCCTGCAGGAATTTGCATGTGCAAGGTTAGGATGCTTCAGTTAAATCATCAATTAAAAATAGGTATACTTCCTTAGGGCCATGCACTCCTACCACCAAGGTTTTTTCTATATCAGCCGTGCGGCTTGGGCCGGTGGCCAGGGTGATGAAAGAAGGGATAACGCCGTCGTACTTTTTTTGCACATAAGACAAGGCATCGCTTATGTCATATTTTAATTGTGAAGTGAAGGCGATACATAGGTGCACCGGTGCGTATACACTGGCAATACGACCGCTGTCCTTAGCACTTAATAAGATACTTCCCGTGCGGGCAACAAGGGCTTCACACCCGGTGATAGACGCTTCACAACTTTCTATATTATCTGACCATTTTTGTTGCAAAAAATCTTTCAATGCATTGTCAATGCAGTAAAGTTGTGTCCATTTTTGCTCCGCTACCAAAAGATTGAATGACGCAAGCAATTCTTCCGGGCCGGTACAAAAACTAAATTTTCCGAGCAGGGTGGTAAACTGTTCTGCAAACTCCACCACCAAATCCTGCTGCAGCGGCTGGTACACAGGTGCCTCATTATTTATTTCTGGAAACGGAAGCCGCGTTGATTTGGTCAACGCGGCTTTTATTTTAGTTAATATATTATCTCTGGATGATGAACTCATTTTGATACAGGGATCTGGTTAATCACATTCGGATCATAAGGGGGAACGCCTTCGCTGATACCGCCTTCATGGTGGTTATCATCTTCTACACCTAATGGCTTTTTCTCTTCGTAAGGGCGTTTGCCAATTAGTAATTCAACATCGCTTTGAAACAACACCTCTTTCTCCAATAATTGCTCCGCCAGTTTTACTAATTCTTCTTTTTTGCCCATCAACAATTTCTTCGTACGCTGGTATGCTCTATCAATGAGCAACCGCACTTCTTCATCAATAATTTTTGAAGTTTCTTCTGAATAAGGCTTTGTAAAACTTTGATCTTGTGACGGATCGTAAAAAGAAAGATGTCCAACTTTTTCATTCATGCCATAAACAGTAACCATAGCATAAGCCATCCTGGTTATTTGCTGCAAGTCATTCTGTGCGCCGGTTGATATTTTACCAAAAAAGATATCTTCCGATGCACGGCCACCAAGTGTCATGCAGATCTGATCTTCTAATTGATCTGTGTTGTATAAGTATTGCTCCTTAGGTGTGTATTGTGCATAGCCAAGGGCTGCTGTACCTCTCGGTACAATGGTAACCTTCAAAAGTGGATAGGCATGCTCCAGGTACCAGCCGCATATGGCGTGTCCTGCTTCGTGGTAGGCAATGATTTTCTTTTCTTCCGGAGAAATAATTTTATTCTTTTTCTCCAATCCTCCAATTACTCTGTCCACTGCATCTTGGAAGTCAGTCATGTCCACCGCTGTTTTTCCTTTACGGGCAGCTATCAAGGCGGCTTCATTACATACGTTGGCAATGTCAGCTCCTGCAAAACCTGGAGTTTGTTCTGCAAGCTTATGTACATCTACTTTTTCAGAAACCTTGATAGGAGCAAGGTGTACTTTAAAAATAGCTTCGCGTCCTACTAGATCGGGCTTGTCAATGGTAATCTGACGGTCAAAACGACCCGGACGTAACAGGGCTGTATCTAAAACATCCGGCCGGTTGGTAGCTGCTAATACAATGATGCCTGTATCGGTACCAAAGCCATCCATCTCTACCAACAATTGGTTGAGGGTGCTTTCCCGCTCGTCATTGCTCATCATCATATTTTTACCACGGGCTCGGCCTATTGCATCTATTTCATCTATAAAAATGACGCATGGAGCTTTTTCACGGGCTTGCTTAAAAAGGTCACGAACCCTGCTGGCACCTACACCTACAAACATCTCCACAAAATCTGACCCACTCAGGCTAAAGAAAGGAACTTGTGCTTCTCCTGCCATGGCTTTGGCCAGCAAAGTTTTACCAGTACCCGGAGGGCCTACCAGCAATGCTCCCTTCGGTATTTTTCCTCCTAATGAAGTGTATTTTTTTGGGTTTTTTAAGAAGTCAACAATCTCCATTACTTCCACTTTGGCTTCATCCAATCCGGCTACATCTGCAAAGGTTATATTTACCCGAGTGCCTTTATCAAACAAGGTTGCTTTTGATTTGCCAATATTAAAAATACCACCGGGGCCACCGCCAGATCCGGCACCACCACCCATCTTGCGCATCAATAATACCCAGAGCGCTATAAATATTAAAATTGGAAGTAAGGTGCTTAGTATAGGACTCCAGAAGTCACGTTCATTATCTACTTCATAAGGAATTTCCTTTATTGATGGATTTGCCTTATAAAAATCACGCATCTCCTGTTGAAAATCTTCACCCGTTATTTTGAAGAAAAGTTGTGGTCCTTCCTTAATTATTTTACCGGAATCCTTAAACTTATTCTCGTACTTGCCGAGGCTATCCTGCTTTATAAATACACGGGCAAGGCTACGGTTTGATATGATTACATATTTCTGCACGTCGCCTGCGGCAACCATATTTTTAAATTCAAAGGGGGTAATTTTTGGTGCTGTAGGAGTGAAGGAGCCAAAAAACTGAAAACCTAAAAGTAATGCACCGATGATAGCATAAACCCAATAAATACTGAATTTTGGGCCTTTGCGCGGTGTATTGCTTTCTTCTCCATTGGTAGGCCGGTTATTGAATTTTGGAAGTTTCGATTTATTATTTTCTTGCTTATATTGATCTTGTGACATTGTATACGTTATGACTTTTGCTAAATAAGAGATTTTAACTGGTAAAAAAGGACATAGTTTGTTTATTTAACAAACGCAACTATTGATTGTTGTGTTCCTCTAGAGTGGCGTCGCTCCACAATTCTTCCAGCTTATAAAATTTGCGGGTTTCAGGAATCATTATGTGTACTACGATATTCACATAATCAATTAAAACCCACTGCAGGGTTTTTTTGCCTTCATGATGATAAGGAAATTCATCGCATACTTTTCTAACTTGTTCTTCTATATTATCTGCAATGGCCCGCACCTGGGGCTGGCTGGTAGCCTCACATACAATAAAAAAATCTGCTACAGCTTCATGTATTTTGCGGAGATCGAGGGATACAATGTTCTCGCCCTTTTTTTCTTCTATTGCTTTAATAATAGTTTTAAAAATCTTCGAGCTTCGGGTAAGCCGGGAAATACTTTTTTTCCTTTTGGCTAATGCTTCTATTTGTTCCAAATATTCTAACGGTTTAATTTTAATAAATGTGCCTGCATTCTAATGGCGCAGAATTGATACTGGTGCCTAATTTTAAATAAAATTACAATTTAATTGATACCTCTTAAGGATACGACGGGTGCATCATTCATAGAACTGCAATCCGTAGACAGCACCAACAACTATGCCACCAGCCTCATTCATGCAGGTATGGCACGCCATGGAATATCTGTGTTTGCCTACGAGCAAAATAAAGGAAAAGGCCAGCGAAATAAGCAGTGGATAACACAAAAAAGTGCCAATATTATTTTGAGTGTAATAATGGAGCCTAATGGTTTAGCCATCTCGCAAGGCTTTTTATTCAGTATGGCTATGGCTTTGGGAGTATATCAATTTTTTAAAAACTATGCAGGAGATAATTGTGCTATAAAGTGGCCGAACGATATAATGTGGGGTGACAGAAAGGCAGGGGGTATTTTAATAGAAAATAATATCAGAGGGCACCTTTGGAAATTTGCGGTAGTAGGCGTGGGGTTGAATATAAATCAAACAGATTTTGGAAGCCTAAACAATAGAGCTGTTTCTTTAAAGCAAATAACCGGGCAGGATTATGATTTACTTTTTATGGCCAAAAATCTTGGAGATGCGTTACTTACTTCATTAAATGATTTGGTAAAAGATGAAGCAGAGGTAGTAACACAATATCATCAGCATTTATACAAAAAAGACGAAGCCGTTACTTTTAAAAAAGGATCCAGATTATTTTCTGCTACAGTAATAGGTGTAACAAATGAAGGGCAATTAAAAGTAAAAAACGAGCAGGAAGAGTTATTTGCGGTTGGTGGAGTAGAATGGGTGATCCATTAAAATTATTGAGCATTTTAAATTTTTAATTCTTGCCGTTCATCTTGCCTTTGCCGGCTTGTTACCACTTATTTCATGATTTCGGCTGCGTGCATTTTGCTTTTAGGTTTTTTTATTATCCTTTCAATGATGCCTTTTCCGTCAATGAT
>JBDSBL010000255.1:0-17833 GCA_039921625.1 Chitinophagaceae bacterium | reverse complement strand
AAATAGCCTCTTTTTTTTATTGCTCTTTTTGAGTTGGATTGTCAGTAGCCGGCGGCCTCTTTTGCGGAGGGCCCGGCTTTTGGCGAGGTGGCTGCGGAGGTCGGTTTTCCGGCCTTGATCTTTGTTGCTGCGGATTAGGTGCATTAGTTCGGGGAGGTTGTTTTTGAATGCCTCCATCCAACCTTGGTTGTTGCGGTCCGCCGCTTTTCGGTTGTAGTTGAATGCCACGTGGCTGTCCTCCTTGCTGACCTCCTTGTGGGCCATTTTGCCGTTGATTGCCTTGCGCTCTGCTTGATTTTTTCCGGTCGTTTTTCTCGAGGCTCTTTAAAGTAATGTGCCCTACTACATCAACAAACACCGGCTCTACTTCCTTTATTTTAGAGGAAGTAACTTCTACGGCTTCCAACTCTTCGGGAATCACATTTTGCATATTTAAGGACCTTATCTTTCTTACCCGTTCAATGGTTAAAGGATATTGCTTGTTGCTATCCGGTAGCACATACCACATCAGGTTTTTAAAAATGTCTTTTTTGATTAAGGTAGCGTTTCCTCTTTTCACCTGCAGCATATCTGCATTTTCCGGAAAGCCTTGCAAGGCATCGAGGTAGGTATCCAATTCATAGTTCAGGCAACACTTTAAACGGCCACATTGCCCGCTCAATTTTGTTTGATTGATAGAAAGATTTTGATATCTGGCCGCAGCTGTATTAACGGATTTAAAATCAGTAAGCCAGGTGGAGCAACAAAGTTCTCTTCCGCAGCTACCAATGCCACCAATTTTACCACTTTCCTGGCGGGCACCTATCTGACGCATTTCCACCTTTACCCGAAATTCAGAAGCTAATACTTTGATGAGCTCTCTAAAGTCAACCCGGTCATCTGCTATATAATAAAAAGTAGCTTTTTTGCCATCTGCCTGAAACTCAATCTGGCTTACTTTCATATTAAGCTTAAGCTGGCGGGCAATGGCTCTAGTTCTTATTAATGCTTCTTTTTCGCGGGCTTTATTTTGATTAAGTAATTCAAGGTCGCGATCGGTAGCAATGCGCAGAATGCGTTTCATTTCCGAACTAAATTCATCAACGCCTTTTTTCTTTAATTGTAAGCGCACTATTTCACCACTAAGTTGCACTTCTCCTACATCAAACCCACTTACTCCTTCAACAGCTATCCAGTCGCCTTTTTCAAAAAGTTGCAGGGTGCTATTTCTAAAATAATCTTTGCGGCTGCCGTGGTTGAAGCTTACTTCTATCACGCGGCAGGCAGTTGCCACATCGCTTATTGGCAGATTGACCAGCCAGTCATATGCATTCATCCGGTTACAGCTGTTGGTACCACAGTCACCATTGCTTTTGCAGCCGCTTGGTGTGCCTGTTCCACAAGTTCCACATCCCATTCGATTTACGATTTTAGAGTTACTTACTATATTTTTTACTGAGGATGGGAAACAGGCAGCACGTTAGCTATGAACAGGCCGTGCAGTAAATCAACAAGGCTATATTGTTGAACGTACGTACGACCATCTTTAGATTGGTGATGAAAACACCAGCAATCATTTTTATAGAGAGTATTTAATAGCTTACTAAACTGCATTCTGCACAACCCAAACTCCACCGATATATATTGAGGTCTCTTGCGAGACGTACGCAAATATAATTTTTTTAAGTTGGAATTATACAGTCTGTACTTACACTGTTAGCAGCATATTGTTTTTAACAATATAAAAGAGGCGAATGGTAAGCGCATGAAATAAAATCTTTGCATTGGCATTGCGCTCTATGTAGTAAGCGCCTTTATCAAGTTCGGTAGCAATAGCCTCTTTTTGCTCCAGGCTCATTAGCTTATTTAATCTACCGGCAAAGTCCTGCTCATTGGGTGATAGAGTAGCAAGCAGTTTCGTTTTTCCATCTTCACCCATTACCTCCAGCCGAACGGCCTGTTCTAATAAATGAGTAAAATGCTTGAGAAACTGTTTTTGTTTTTCACGGCCTAACCGGGCAATTTCTTCAATACATTTTACCTGCGCCACTGGTCCGTTTTTTACAATGGCATTTAGCCACTCTCTAAGCAAAGCGTGAAAATCTTCATCCGCATTTTGATACAGATGCAAGGCTTCGCGATAGTTGCCTTCGCTGCTGTTTCCAATTAATTTTGCTTTTGGAGAAGGGGTATGATTTCGCTCTACCAAAGCTTTTTCTATTTCTTCGCTTTCCAGCAAAGGCACTCTTACTAATTGACAGCGGGATAAAATGGTTGATAGTATAGCCGATTCATTTTCTGCTACCAAAATAAAAAGCGTGTTGGGCGGAGGCTCCTCAATCAATTTTAATAATTTATTTCCTTCTTTGCCCAGGTATTCCGGCATCCAAAGAATTAAAATTTTATAACCGCTTTCAAAGCTTTTTAAGCTTAGCATTCTATTGATCTCATTGCATTCGTTAGCAGTAATATTTCCCTGTTTGTTTTCTGCGCCAATGGCCTGCAGCCAGTCATAAATATTACCGTAAGGAAATTGGGCTATAAATTCGCGCCATTCCGAAATGTAATCAGCACTCACTGGTGGGGTGCTTGCTTTTTTTGTAACTACCGGAAAAGTAAAGTGAATGTCCGGGTGTACTAATGCTGCTGCCTTGGAGCAGGAAGAGCATTCGCCACATGAATCGGGCAGCATTATTTTTTCTAATGGAATTTCATCTCCAAATAATGAAGGGCCGGGTAGATTGGATTGAGTTACTTTTTGGCAAACTAAATATTGTGCAAAAGCTATCGCCAACGGCAAGGCACCGGTGCCTTCTTTTCCTAAAAAAAGCAAGGCATGGCTTAAGCGATTGTGCTGCACCATTTCCGCTAAATGCAACTTTACGCCGCCTTGCCCTATTACATCCTTAAACTGCATGAATAAAAAAGTGATTGGAAGCGATAATAAGAATTTATGGCAAAATAAAAAAGCTGCCTTTTCAGAACAGCTTTTTTATAAGTTGATTAGCAACTTAAAATTCAACAAATATTAATTCAAATATTTCAACACCTCTTCGCTCATTGGTTTTGTTTTATTGTGAATGACGGTGATCAAAGCACCTTTTTCATCTAATAAAAACTTAGTGAAATTCCATTTAATTGGATCTTCAAAACCTTTCTTCTTAGCCTCGGCTAACAGGTATTTATATATAGGAGCAATATCATCACCTTTTACCGAAACTTTTTCGGCCATTGGGAAAGTAACTCCGTAGTTTTTAGTACAAAACTCTTTAATATCCGTGCTGGTTCCGGGTTCTTGTGAGCCAAAATTATTGGCTGGAAAACCAACGATCACTAATTTGTCTTTGTATTGTTCATATAGTTTTTCCAACTCGGCGTACTGAGGAGTATTGCCGCACTTAGAAGCCGTATTTACAATCATGATTTTCTTTCCTTTATAGGCAGAGAAGTTGATAGTGCCTCCATCAAGGGACGGTACTTTAAATTTGTAGATCGATGTTCCGGAAATGGTCATCGATACAATCAAGGCAAGCAATAAGGTCTTCATACTTTTTTTTATTAAGAGGTTTTAATGAGTAACAAAACAAAGGTAGATAGGTTCATTGCCATTGTTGTCTTAAAGTTATTGTTTTTCATATGCTCCTATGTCCGGTAGGCCTACGGGCCGTGGGGCTCCATCCAGGTCAAGAGGCACCCCCGCATTGATACCTTTATTTATAGCAGGGGATCCGGCTAAAAGGTGGAAATTGAAAAAACGCTTAGCTGCATTGACACTATCAAAAAGTGGTGGCAGATTATTGATGGCATTTAAAACGGTAGCCTGAGAAGGAGCAGTTTTTACCCGCCACAACACGTTTTCAAAAGTTGCTGCAAAATTGGAAGTACCTTTTTTATCCAACACAACTTCGTTTTCCACGAGGCTGCTGTTATCTCCCCAAAAAATACAATTACGAAAAGTAGCCGTCAGATTGTTGCCGCTGACTATATTATTTTGAGTCAAATAATTGGTGAGAAATAAAACGGGTTCTTTATGTTGTATGTAATTATTGCCAAAGGAAGCCACGGTGCAATGAGTAAATTGATAAGTACCTCCTTTTACCAGTACCAGATTTTTGCCACAATTGCTTATTAATAAATTTTGCGCAACGATGCTGGAGTTTACTGCCAGTATTCCGGCATCATACGCATTATCAATGACGGATTCTGTAATGGTTAGTTTTGAAGCTCCTCCCACGGCAGGTTCTTCCATAGCAATTGCCTGATAAGCATTTTTAATAGCAGCATATTGTATAAAATTGTTTTTGCTATTAGCCGTGAAAATGATACCCGGCCAGCCTGCCGGAAAATCGCGGTAAGGCTCATCCAATCGGTCGCTTTTAAAAACCACTCTGGTGCTGTCCCATTTTTCTCCCTGCACTTTCAAGGTTCCATCAATGATGAGAGGAGCATCAGCATGCATAAATATCTTACATCCTTTATTAATAGTAAGTTGCCCTGTTTTGCTTACGAGCATACCTCCTAATATCACATACGGCAAATCATTGTTCCATACTTCCTGGCCCGTGATGATGCGGCTTCTGAAAAAATGTGCATTCTGCCCATAGGCTTCTAATTGCACTTTTATTTTATTGCTGTTGTACACTATTTCAATGCTATCTCTAATAACAAAGGGTAACCCGTTGGCGGATGGGTTGATGCTAACGGTTACAAAAACATAGGCGCTATCATTTCCCGCTATATCAATGCCGGTTGCCTGAGGTCCGGCCTTTCCATCTGCATTTATTTTAAAAGGAGATAAAGCTCCTCCCATCAATGTAACGGAGGTTAGGTGAACCGCTTTGCTATTGTTATTGAATATTTTAAAAGATTGCGTTACCGAACCGGTGGTGGTAAATACAGTATCAAAATGAAGTGTGTCTTCATTGATTTTTAAAAAGGCATCGGGGCTTGTAGTAAAAGATTCTTTTTTGCAGGAAAAAAAGAAAATAAATAAGGAGGCAATAAAGATAAATGCTTTCAACAGATAATGGTTAAGACATAAAAGTACGTTAGTGCGAAGAAAAACAAAGCGTGGCAATACTAAGTTGGCTATTTCCTGCAGATTGTAATTCTCTGCCACCGGCCTCAAGGGTAGCACCGGTAGTTATAATATCATCTACCAGCAATATGTGTTTGCCTTCTATTTTTTCTTTGTTTATTAATTCAAATCTTCCTTCAATATTTTTCCAACGGTCTACTCTGTTTTTCCTTGTTTGGGTTTCTGTATAGCTTGTTCTTATAAGCACATCTTTCCACACTGGTTTTTGTAAATGCTGTGCAATGCCTTCGCAAATAACTGCAGACTGATTGAACCCTCTTCTTTTTTCTTTAGAAGGAAAAAGCGGTAAAGGAATCAATGCATCTATGGAAAGAAAACGGTTTGTTTGTGCCAATTGTTGGCCCATTAAGCTACCAAGATAAAAACCTAATTCTTTATTGCCTTTATATTTAAAGTTGTGAATCAAACGCTGCATCAGCGATTCTTTGGTGTAATAATATTGAGATGTAGCCTGCGCTATAGGAAGCCGGCCCCAGAATAATTTTTCAATGGGATTGTGGCTGTGCGCATGAAATGCTGTTTGAGGTAACGCAGCAAGACAATGGAGGCACATTAGGTTGCCTTCATCCAAGAGGTCAGAGCCACAACCTTCGCATACATGCGGAAATACAAGGTGCAGCAAGGATTCTTTTATTTCTTTCAATAAATTCAAAAGAAAACTTTTCCTGATTTTATGGAAGTAAAAAATTAGGAAATAAATAAAGAATCAGAAAATAATTTTAGTGAGAATAGACGATTTGAATTTCTATCCATTAAATAAATGACGATACACTTCTTCTACCTGCCCCATGGTGATCACGTCTATATTAAAACTTTTTTTAGCAACCGCTTTTCCATTGTACTTAGAGACTATAATTTTTTCAAAGCCCAGTTTTTCAGCTTCGGCAATGCGTTGTTCTATTCTGTTTACAGCTCTTATTTCACCACTCAACCCAACCTCTCCGGCAAAGCAAACACTTTGCGGAATAGCTACATCTTCAAAAGAAGATAGCAACGCACAAAGTACCGCCAGGTCAATGGAAGGATCTTCTACCTTGATGCCTCCTGCTATATTAAGGAATACATCTTTTACCCCAAAATGAAAACCACCCCGCTTCTCCAGCACGGCCAATAAAAGCTGCAACCGCCGGAGATCAAAGCCACTCACTGTGCGTTGAGGAGTACCATATACAGATTGGGTGACGAGGGCCTGCACTTCAATCAGCAAAGGACGTTGGCCTTCCATGCTTGCAGCTATAGCAGTGCCACTTAGTTGTTCTTCTTTTTGTGTGATCAATAATTCGCTAGGGTTGGTGACCGGCGCCATACCTGTATCATTCATTTGATAAATGCCTAATTCGGCAGTGGATCCAAACCGGTTTTTTAACGTGCGCAATATGCGGTAAGCATAATGGCGATCGCCTTCAAATTGGAGTACGGTATCTACCATATGCTCCAATATTTTTGGCCCGGCTATGCTACCTTCTTTGGTGATGTGCCCAATTAAAAATACAGGAGTATCTGTTTCTTTTGCAAACTGCTGAAACTCGGCAGCACTCTCTCTTATTTGTGATACACTGCCCGGTGAAGATTCAATAAATGGAGATTGCAATGTTTGCACAGAATCAACGATCACGATCTGCGGTCTTAGTTTTTTTATTTCCTGGAAAATGGTTTGCGTGGATGTTTCAGTAAGCAAATAAAAATTATCGTTCTTCATTTGCAACCGGTCTGCCCGCATCTTTATTTGTTGCTCACTTTCTTCTCCACTTACATATAAGGTAATGAGGTCTTTCAACTGCAAACCCATTTGCAAAAACAAAGTAGACTTGCCAATGCCCGGCTCACCGGCTACCAGCACAATGCTGCCGGGTACGATGCCTCCACCCAACACACGATTCAATTCTCCATCTGTAGTTACCAATCTTGGTGTGTCTTCTGCTCGTATGTCATTTAATGACTTTGTTTTTTTTAATTCAGGTTCACCAAAATATTCCTGCCAGTCATTAACGCCCTTTTTTGGTTCTTTTTGAATCAGTTCTTCTACAAACGTATTCCACTGTTGGCAACTCGGACACTTACCTGACCACTTAGTACTTTCATACCCACAGTTTTGACATAAGTATGCAGTTTTAACTTTCGACATTCAATAAAATTAAGTGGAGAAAAAAGAAATAAATTATTGAAATTATTTGGGAGTCATTGAAGAAAATAAGAAACCTTTTTGGAAGTAAAAAGGGCTGACCTTTCGATCAACCCTTTTACTTACTAACCCATTAAATTCTAGCACTAAATTACAAATCTGTATCAGAATACAAAATTAATTTTTAGCCCTGTGAATAACTTTTACCCTATTTTTTATAACGTACTTTAACATAATTAAGGTTGTAACGTATTGAGTATCATAATAATTATCAGATTTGATCCTTTTCTAAAAATCTTTATCACCTCTGCTAAATTGTCAGAATATTTCCTAAAGGATGAGTTTAGCTGCCAAAATGGTTTTTTAACATCAATATGCCATTGTTTATGTTTTATGAACGTCTTTTGAACATAATTTTGACCTTTCACAAAACAACGGAATAGAGCAATGAATTCATCGATATTTATCGTATCCCTTATTTTCCTTGGCATCAGTATGTTGGTGTCTATGATGATGAAGCGGCGCTTTGCTGCTTATAGTAAAATTCCACTTCAGGCCCGCCTTACCGGCCGGGAAGTAGCGGAAAAAATGTTGAAAGAAAATGGAATTTTTGATGTAAAGGTCGTTTCGGTAGATGGATTTTTAAGTGATCATTACAATCCATTGACCCAAACTGTCAACTTAAGCGCAGAAGTATTTAATAACTACAGTGTAGCTGCGGCTGCGGTGGCAGCGCATGAATGCGGGCATGCTGTACAGCATGCACATGCCTACCGATGGTTGGCACTTAGAAGCACTTTAGTTCCTGTGGTGCAGTTTAGCTCTTCCATGATAAACTGGGTTTTGCTGATTGGAATTTTCATGGCTAGCTCTGGAAACACTACCTTACTTTTTATAGGAATTATTTTATTTGCGGTCACTGTGCTGTTTTCTCTTATCACACTTCCTGTAGAGTTTGATGCCAGTCGGAGAGCACTTGCCTGGCTGAATACCACTACCGTTACCAATGCAGAGGAATATCCTAAAGCAAAAAATGCGTTGACGTGGGCAGCCATGACCTATGTGGTTGCTGCTTTGGCTGCCGTAGCTACCTTGGCGCAATACATTATGATCTATATGGGTGCACGAAACAGGGAATAACACTTAATATTTTAAATTAATTTGTAGAGGTGCAGCAATTGCACCTTTTTTTTGGCCTATAAATAATTATACGAATTAC
Source organism: Chitinophagaceae bacterium (assembly GCA_039921625.1). Classification (GTDB taxonomy): domain Bacteria; phylum Bacteroidota; class Bacteroidia; order Chitinophagales; family Chitinophagaceae; genus Flavisolibacter. The sequence continues at coordinate 9,415 of JBDSBL010000255.1, read as the reverse complement.
ATTTGTTGCCTCTTAAATAAACTAAAAACTACATGAGAAACTTAAAATCCATTTTCCTCGTGGGATTACTGTTATTAGCACAGGTCCTATGGGCTCAAAATGTGGTGACCGGTAAGGTAACTGACTCCAGAGATGGCGCAGGAATACCAGGAGTAACGGTGGCCATTAAAAATTCAAATCAAAGTACCGTAACGACTCAAGATGGTACTTTTTCTATTTCCACTTCCGCTAACAGTACCTTGATTTTTACCTATGTAGGATACAAAACAGTGGAGCGTGCTGCTAATAGCAATCTTAATGTAACTATGGTGCCGGGCGAAAATGCATTGAGTGAAGTAGTAGTAGTGGGTTATGGTACCCGCATTAAGAGGGATGTTACCTCTTCTATTTCACGGGTTACCAACAAAGATTTTCAAAACCTTCCCCTTCCTTCTTTTGAGTCCGCTTTACAAGGCCGGGCTGCAGGTGTATTCATCAACCAGGGAAGTGGAAAGCTGGGTCAGGGAATGAATATCCGGGTTCGGGGTATCTCTTCCATATCTGCCAACCAACAGCCTTTTATTGTAATTGACGGTGTACCGGTAGTCACACAAGATTTAGGATCTTTTACAGAACCTAATAATCCGTTAGCTACTTTAAATCCGGATGATATAGAATCTATTGAAGTATTAAAAGACGCTGCCTCATCTGCAATCTATGGTGCAAGGGCTTCCAATGGAGTTATTTTAATTACTACTAAATCAGGAAAAGCGGGTAAGACTAAAGTTAGTCTTGGATACTTCACCGGTTGGAGCCACCCAACTAGAAAAGCAGAATTTTTAAATGCTGCTCAATACAAAGAATTATTTACTGCAGCAGCGGTAAATGAAGGTTATGATCCAGCGGATGAATTTGCTGCAGAAACCGGAACCAACGACTGGAACAGCACCAACGATACTAAGTGGGCTGATAAAGGTTTTCAAAATGGTGGCATTTCTCAGTACAACCTGTCCTTGACAGGAGGTGATGCAAAAACTAAATTTTTGATCAGCGGATCGTATAACGATCAGAAAGGAATCATTTTAGCCAACCGGCTGAACCGGGCAAATGGCCGCATCAACCTGGATCATACGTTAAACAACCGCATAAAAATTGGAACCAATTTATCTTTGGTAAAAAGTGATAACTACCGCGTATCATCTGACAATGCCTTTACCAATCCTTTGCAATTAAACGCTATTCCACCTTTACATGCTTTGTATGATGCTGATGGAAAGCTTAATGCGGCTACGTTGTATCCAAATAATTTAATTGACATAGCCCACTCAAATAATATAAATACTACTTATCGCTCCATTAGCAATGCGTACGGCGAGTTGAATATTTTGCCTGGTTTAATGTTTAGAAGCCAGGTTGGTTTAGATTGGTACAATCTCCAGGAAGATCAATATTTAGGAAGAGAAACATTGGATGGCGCACCGGGTGGCCAGGGTTTCAACAGTCAGGTAACATCTACTATAGTTACTTATACCAATACTTTAAACTATCGCAAAAGCTTTGCGAATGATCAGGATCTTGATCTCTTGGGCGGAATAGAATACCAGCACGGCAAAACAACCGGCGCCAATGTTTCCGGTAAAGCTTTCCCAAGCAATCGGTTTACAAAAATTGCGAGTGCTGCAATTATAGATGCAGGATCTTCAACAGAAACTGCTTTTGCTTTCGCTTCTTATTTTGCAAGAGGTAACTATAAATTCAAAAACAAATACCTTTTAGGTGCTTCTTTTAGAGTTGACGGTTCTTCCCGTTTTGGAAAAGAAAATCGTTATGGTGCTTTTCCTGCTATTTCTGCCGGTTGGATCATTTCCGAAGAAAATTTCTTAAAATCTTCCGATGCCCTAAGCTTTTTAAAGTTACGTGCCAGCTTAGGTAGAACAGGTAATGCAGAAATAGGAAACTTTAGTTCCCTGACGCTTTACAGTGCTTCTGCTTATGCAGATATTGCAGGTCTTATTGCCACTCAGATTGGTGTTCCAAAACTTGGTTGGGAAAGAACAGACCAGTTTGATATAGGATTGGATTTTGGCTTACTCAAAAACAGAATTTCTGGAGAGATTGATTATTTTAAAAAGAATACTCAGGATTTGTTGTTGAACATACCGCTGCCTGCTACAAATGGATTTACCAGTCTTACCAAAAACATTGGTAGTATGGAAAATAAAGGCTGGGAGTTTGTGGTAAATGCTAATGCGTTAACCGGTGATTTTAAATGGACTATTTCTGCCAACGTATCTACTTATAGAAATAAAGTAACGAAGTTAGTAGCGCCGGTTCCACCAGGTTCCCGCACATTAGGTCGTTTGGCGGTAGGCCAGCCTTATGGCCAATTTTACGGACGTAAGTACATGGGAGTAGATCCTAATAACGGTGATGCTTTATACATGACTGCAGATGGAAAAACAACTAATGATTACAGCTTAGCGGTTGATACCATTGTAGGAAATCCAAATCCTGATTATTACGGAGGATTTAACAACCGTTTTTCCTACAAAGGATTTGATCTGGACATTCAATCACAATTTGTAAAAGGCGCAGATCTTTATAACATAGCAGGTTTCTTTCAATCAGTAAATGGAGATTATTTTGATAATCAAACTGTTGATCAAATGGCCTACTGGAAAAAACCAGGAGATGTCACCAACATTCCTCAGCCAAGATTATATGCTGGTAATGGTGGTAGCAAATCATCTCGGTGGGTGCAGGATGGCTCTTACTTCCGCATTAAATCAGTAAATCTGGGTTATAATCTGCCACGGGCACTGGTAACCAGGGCCCGCATTGAAAGTGCAAGAATATATGTAGCCGGCACCAATTTGCTCACCCGCACTAAGTACAAAGGGTACGATCCAGAGGTGAATACATCCTATACGGGCAACATTAACTTAGGTCATGATTTTTACACTCCACCACAATCAAGAACCATCAGTGTAGGCGTAAATCTTGGTTTCTAAAAAAATAAACTAATTAAAAAAATGAAAAATTCAATTATAAAATTTTCATCTGCAGCCCTATTGCTTTTTGCTATGGCCGCCTGTAATAAAAAGTTGGACATAGAGCCCAAGCAAAGCATTGATGCAGCAGTAGCTTTAACAAATGCAGATGATGTGGAAGCAGCTGTGGTAGGCGCTTATTCTATAATGGGTGGTGGTGCCTTATACGGTACTAATTTATTTATGTTTGGTGATTTGCTAGCGGCAGATGCTTCTTCAGGCTCAACTACTGCAGCGAGGTATACTACCTGGGCCGGTACCTTTCAGGGGCAGCGGCAGATATACAATAAAACAATGAACCGTGATAATGGAGAGGCCTCTCGTACGTGGATAGCCGGCTACCGCGCCATCAATATGGCCAATACGGTGATAGATGCTTTGGGCGTGGTTACGGATGCTGCAAAGAAGAATCGATTAGAGGGCGAAGCTCTTTTCATAAGAGGAGCCATGCATTTTGAATTAGTTCGGTATTATGCCTTGCCTTGGGGTGCTACCGCTAATAACGACCAGATGGGCATTGTAATAAAAACAAAAGCAACGAAAACAGAAGATGAGGCATTTGCTAAAAATCCTCGAAGTACGGTGGCACAAGTGTACCAGCAGGTAATTGCAGACTTAACCGCCGCTGCAGCTAAACTGCCTGCCGATAATGGAACCCGCGTAGATAAATATACGGCCTATGCTTTTTTGGCCAGAGTGTACCTTCAAAAAGGTGATTATGCCAATGCCCGCGACGCAGCAAATACAGTGATTGCCAGCGGTAAGTATTCCATGAATGCATCTGTACGTGCCGTGTTTGATAATAAAAATACCAACGAATCTATTTGGGAGATCCAACAGAATGACCAAAATAATGCGGGTACTTCCAACGATGGTTTGGCTACATTTTACGCTAGCTTTCCAGGCATTGGACGTGCTGATGCACGGGTTTCATCAGGTTTTGTCAATTCTTATCCTGCAGGAGATCTTAGAAAATCAGAATGGTATTATACAGGTACTGGAGCTCGCCCGGGAAATATGTATACCAGCAAATGGAAATCATTCAGTCAAAATCTACCAGTAGTACGCATTGCGGAAATGTACTTAATAAGAGCAGAAACTAATTTGCGGTTAGGCACTACTGTTGGTGATTTACCAACTAATGACCTTGCGAAAGTTAGGAATCCAATTCGTACAAACCTGCCTGTTATAATAGCGCCTACTTTATCCGATGTATTAGCAGAGCGTGTATTGGAACTTGCCTTTGAAGGAGCCCGTATCCATGATATTAAGCGGTTACGTTTATCGGCAGGTGCCTTTGCCTGGGACAGTCCAAAATTAGTATTTCCTATTCCCCAACGGGAAATCAATGCATCAGAAGGAGTGTTAATACAGAATCCAGGGTATTAATTATTATATTAAATTATTTGCCATGATATTAAAAGGCCTCCATACGGAGGCCTTTTTTAGTGTTATTATTTTCACATGCGCAGCTACTCATCAATTTATTTTGCCATTTATAAAATAAATAATTTAATTTATAGTTAAAATTTAACTGCAAATGAAAAAATTTCTATGCTTCATTGCAAGCGTCCTACTTGCCTATTTTGCCCAAGCGCAAATGGTGGAGGTATCCGGTAAAGTACTTGATAGTAAAGGGCTGCCGGTACCCAATGCATCAATACAAGAACGATCCTCAAGAAAAGGAACCGTAACAGACATTAATGGATTTTTTAGGCTTTCAACCACCAGAGGTACCGTGCTTCGTGTTTCTTCCGTTGGCTTTGATTCAAAAGACATTAATGTAGGTAGTTCAAATGACCTTACTGTTACATTATCCTCCAGCGACCAATCGTTGTCTGAAGTAGTTGTAACCGGGGTAGGTGTAGCTACCAGTAAAAGAAAACTAGGAATTTCTGTAGAAGCAATCAGTGCCAGCAAACTTCCTCCTGTTCCTTCCGCTTCCATTGATCAGGCGTTGGTAGGTAAAGTGCCGGGTGCTCAAATTCAATCAATTGATGGTACACCCGGGGCACGTACCGATATTAAGTTAAGAGGAATTAACTCTATTCAAGGTGGCACAAAGCCCCTGATACTTTTAGATGGAATAGAAGTTTATTCCACAGATATTAATTCGCTTGACTTGAGTAATGTAGAACGCATTGAAGTAGTACAAGGAGCCGCCTCCGCTACATTGTATGGTGCCCAAGGCGCCAATGGTGTCATACAGTTGTTTAGTAAAAAAGGTAAAAAAGGTCAGCCCGTTATTAATCTTTCCACGAGCTATGGTATTGACCAATATATAAATGAAGGAAATGTACATAAAGCCACGAAGCATAGTTTTTTAACCAATGCAACTGGTGAAGTAGTAGACCCGGCAGGCAATATAGCTAAGCTGGATGAAAATGGAATTTATCAGGAACCACGGTTTGCTTTTTCTGCAGGAGCTTTTCCATCCGCACAATTAAACCCTAATAACATTTATAATAAATTATATAATAAAAACCTGAAGTATTACGATCATTTTGATCAAATGTTTGGCAATGGTTTTACGCGTAATAATTCGGCCAATATCAGCGGAGGTGGAGATCGTGTGGATTATAGTTTTGGCTTATCCAATGCACATCAGAGTAGTGCCATCCGCCACAATGGTTATGTAGACCGTACCAACTTTACCACCAACATTGGTGCTGATCTTTTCAAAGGATTCAAAATACGTTCTATCACAGAATTAGTGTATACAAAAAATACGCTGAATCCTTATTTTACCGCAGGGCGCAATAGCATTTTTGAAATGCTGAATACGTCGCCTTTTTATGATTTAAATAAGCGACTTCCGGATAGCACGTTGCCATTTTATTTAGGCAATGACATCAGCACGCACAGTGTGAACGGATACAATCCTAATTATTATTTTGACTATGTGCAGGGCCGTGATTACACAACTGATATTTTACAAAACCTGCAAGCCAGTTATGAAGTAAACAGGTTCATAAACTTAGATGTGAAATATGGTATCAACCATACCCGCAATGATGTAAACTGGTTGTATAAAGACCAAAGCGGAAATGTAAATGTGCAATACGAACAAGATTGGGCCTCAAACTATAATGGCGATGATCCAAACGGTGAGATCAATAATTTTAATTCTAAAACAACATTCCAGAATTTTCTTGCTACTGTATTTTTGCATACTGATTTTCAACGCGACTTCCACAGCAAGTTGCCCATCACCACCAGTACACAGCTTTCATACGATTACCGGAAACGCCAGTTTTCAAATTACGTAACCTATGGTAAGCACTTACAACCATATGCAGTGTATAACTTAAGCCAGACCGCTACACAAGGTGTAGCTACGGATATAGTGATCCCATTTGTTACGTATGGATTTTTGGCTAATCAAAAAGTGGACATCGGCGATTTTGGTGGCTTTTCAGTGGGGGTAAGAAGTGACTATTCTTCTGCCTTTGGCGGTGGCTCTAAGCCGGCTACTTTCCCTAGAGGAGATGCGTACATCAGATTGTCTTCTTTTAATTTTTGGGAAAATACATTAAACAGGGTGATCACTGAATTTAAGATACGTGCAGCTTATGGAGCAGCAGGCATACAACCCGGAGCCTTTGACCGTTACCTCACCATTTCACCACAAAATATTGGTTCAGGTTTGGCATTCAGACTTCCTTCTACTATCAACAACCCGGACCTTAAAGTAGAAGTGTCAAAAGAATTTGAAATAGGCACCGACATATCTTTTCATGGTCTGAAAGGATCCTGGTTTCCGTCTATTGCTTTTAGCGGTACCTACTGGACCAGGAAAGGAGAAAACATAATTTACAATGTATCTGCAGCTCCATCTACAGGCGCCATTACCAACAAAAACAATGCACTGTTTTTATCATCAAAAGGAGTGCAGGCATCTTTGAATTTAACGGTTTATCATTCCCGAAATTTCAATTATGATTTTACCACCAACTTCGGCAAACAATCTTCTAAAATTGATAAAATAATAGGGGGAGATATTATTCTTACCACCAGTGCCGGATCTACTTCTATTGTATTAACGGAAGGACAAAGAATTGGTCAAATTTTCGGGTTTAAAGCATTTACCGGTTTAGACCAAACTAGGAAAGATGGATCACTTTATATAAACAAAGCTGACCAGGGCAAATACCAAATGGTTAATGGTCATGTGGTAGATACTGCTTCAAAAGTGATCCAGTTTACCAACGAAACTTATCCACTTGGTACCGGTACTCCTAAGTTCAATATGGCGTTTATCAATTCACTAACATTCAAAGATTTTGTCACCTTAGGATTTCAGTTTGACTGGATATACGGCACCAAACTATACAATCAAACAAAAGAATGGATGTACCGCGATGGCATACATGGAGATTATGATGAAGAGGTAACTATCAATGGAGTTACAGCTGCATTTTCTCCTTATCATAGAAGCGCCTACTCTGCCATCTTTGGCCAGCCGAACGGCTCTGGTCGCAATGGTACCAAAGATTATTTTTTAGAAGATGCTTCCTTTGTGCGGTTAAGAAATCTATCACTCGGGGTTGACCTTGCTAAAATTGCGAATATAAAATTCACCAAACGGCTTCAGCTTGTATTTAGTGGACGAAACCTTTTGACCTTTACAAAATACACAGGTTTTGATCCTGAAATAAGTTCCGGCGGCTCTACCTATTCTTCTTTCGACAGGGGTATTGACCACAACTCTATGCCTAATGTAAAATCTTATCAGGTAGGATTAAATGTTGGATTTTAATCAAATTAAAAAGTAGTAAAATGAAACTTATAAAATATTCTTTAGTCATTCTTTTTGGGATAGCAGTGGGTGGTACTGCCTGCAAAAAACAACTTGATGTAAAAAATCCAAATGATCCAACACTCGCAGATGCATTAACCGAATCAGGTATCATATCCCTGGCGCAGGGAGCTGTTTATTTAAATGGATTAAATGTTCAGTTCAATGCAGGTTTGAATCAGTTGGGCAGTGGTTTTACATATACCATATATGCTTATCAGGAATTGATGGCTGATGTATTGAGTGCATCAGCGTCTAATCAAAATATAAATGTGATTAATCTACCTGAGTTTGTAACCCTAGACAATGGAACAAAGGTTAGCAGCGGATTAACGCAGCGAAGTACCATTAGAGTAACCAACACAAGGAGCAACAGATCGTCCAATTCTCTTTATTACGAATGGGCGTATATGTATTCGTTAAATAATGCATTGAACAATGTATTAAATGTATTGCCTAATGTAAAATTTTCAGGTGGTGATGCCGCTTCTAAAAGAAAGACCATTGAAGCGTGGGCCTATTGGTGGAAAGGATATGCTTACTCAAGAATTGGTTCTATGTACATTGCCGGATTAATAAACAGCACTACCAATAGCAAAAATGCAAACTATGTAACGCATGATGCCATCATTGCAGAAGCAAATAAAAACCTTGATCTGGCAGCTGCCGCATTAACTGCAGTTACAAGTGTTGGAGATTATAACAGCGTCATTAAACAAATAATTCCTGATTTTATTCAGGTAGGAAAAGGGGGAGCTTTAACCCAAACAATGTGGGCTCATACCATCAATACAATGAAAGCAAGAAACCTTATAGTCAATAAAAGAGTTTCTGCTATGACGGCTGCAGATTGGAACTCCATACTGACTTTGACAGCAAATGGGATAACTGCCTCAGACAATGTGTTTACGGTTCGTACTACTGCTACCAATGGCATATTAAGTACTACAGGTAATGTGGTTGCTATGGCCACAGGCCCTACTTCTACCTTTCGGATCAGTGAGCGATTGATCCAAGAATATAAGACCGGTGACAAACGCCTCGCAAATAATTTTTCACTTACCTCTAGCCCCCGGCTAGATCAAACTGGAGGTATTACCTTCAGTACCCGCTATCGGTTATTAAATGGAGATCCTACCGCAACTGCTGCCAATAAATCACCCAACCTTTCTGGGGTAATTTTATATAGTAACACATCGCCTGGTGCACAAGAAATATTTTTAGGCCCCAGCTATGAAGAGAACGCATTGATGCGGGCAGAGGCATTAATTTATACCGGTAAAATAGATGAAGGTTTGGCTTTGGTAGATGCCGTAAGATCATACCAGGGAGCAGGGCTGCCTGCTGTCTCCGGCACTGCTTTAAACCTTGCAAATGCCGTGGTGGAATTAAGAAGAGAAAGAAGGGTAGCACTGGTATTTAGAGGAGTTTCCTATTATGATTACAGGAGATGGGGCATTATTGATGACCTATCAAAAGGTGGAGGAAGAACTGGTGCCACCGTGCTTACTGCCAACGGACAACTGAATACCAATGCAACGATCAACTATAATTTTTTAGATTATTGGGATGTGCCGGCAGATGAAAC
>JBDSBL010000254.1:0-4238 GCA_039921625.1 Chitinophagaceae bacterium | reverse complement strand
TTTACTATTCATGTCCTGTGCGGTTTCCCACATCGTTTCTACTACGGCATCTAGTGATACCTTGGCAAAGTCGGGCGAACTTTGCAATGCTAATTGAGAAGCAGTAATTGCTTTAATGGCTCCCATGGTGTTGCGCTCTATGCACGGCACTTGCACCAATCCTGCAATCGGATCACACGTCATACCAAGGTGGTGCTCCATGGCTATTTCAGCTGCCATCAAAGCCTGCCGTTGTGTTCCGCCCATGCTCTCTGTAAGTGCCGCTGCGGCCATGGCTGATGATACACCAATTTCGGCCTGACATCCACCCATAGCCGCAGAGATCGTGGCGCCTTTTTTAAATATGGAACCAACTTCTGAAGCAGTAAGTAAAAAATCAAAAACAGTTGTATCCGTTATATTTTCACCAAAAATGAGATGGTATTGCAATACAGCAGGGATCACTCCTGCAGCACCATTAGTAGGTGCAGTTACTACCCGGCCAAAAGATGCATTTTCTTCATTCACCGCCAAAGCAAAGCAACTCACCCAATCAAGAATATATTGAAAAGAAGAACCTCCCTTTTTTATGGCCGCTGCCCATTCATCATAATTAGTATAAGTAGCGCCTTTCAATAATCGCCTGGCAAGATCGGCAGCGCGCCTTTTTACAAACAATCCGCCGGGCAGCGTGCCGGATGTATGACAACCACGGAACGTACATTCCTTCATTACGTTCCATATCTTTTGCACTCCTTCTCTAGTTTCTTTTTCCTGCCTCCAGGCAGTTTCATTTTCTAATACTACTTCATGTATTGTTAAGCCGGTAGATAAACACCAATGCAACAAATCGGCTGATGTATTTATTGGAAATGGCAACACCACTTGTTCTGAATGGGTTTCTTCTCCTTCTTTGGTTACAAAACCTCCGCCTACCGAATAATAAGTTTCTGAAATACTTTCGCCATTTTCAAAATCAACTAAAAAACTGAGTGCATTAGGATGATGTGGAAGAGACTCTGTAACTAAAAATTGTACTTGCGTTTGAGGATCAAATGAAATAGTTTTTGTCCCATCTAATATCAATTGTTTTGAGGTTCTGATGGCTTCTATGGTACTATCAATTTTATCTACCGCAAACGTTACAGGATCGTACCCACACAACCCTAAAAGCACGGCTATATCTGTACCGTGCCCCTTACCTGTTTTAGCCAGCGAACCATAAAGTAATATAGTCAGGCTTGCCACCTGCTGAAGATGATCTTTGCCTTTTATATTTTGTAAAAAACGAAGTGCAGCACGCCAAGGCCCTAAGGTATGAGAAGAGGAAGGCCCAACGCCGATCTTAAACATATCAAATACAGAAATCGCTTCGTGTGCCACGGGGGTGAGTTTTTTCTAAAGGTACTTTGTTTCTGTCCGTGCTTACTCTTCTGCTGCGTCCAACTGAATAGTGAATACCAAAATGGAATTAGCAGGAATGATTACAGAGCCTGTATTATCGCGAATGGGTTGGCTACCATAGCCAAGACTTGGTGGAATAAATAATTTAATAGAACCTTTTTCTTTGATCAGAGGAATGGTATTGGTCCACCCACGAATTAATCCACTCAAATTAAAAGTAGTTGCCGTGGTAGATTCATCAAATATTTTTCCATTGGTAAGCATTCCCTGATACCGCACCGCTACTCTTTTGCAAGGACTTGGCGTAATGCCGGTTCCGGGATCTGTGATCTGGTAAAAGACACCACTACAATGCTCTGTGGCCGTGATGTTGTTGAGCGCCAAATATTTTTTTACACTATCAATTTCTGCCGTTGATGCTTTTTGAGAACAAGGATCATAAGTGCAGGTATTTTTTGTGTCTTTATTTTTTATGCAACCGGTAAAGGCAGCAACAACCATCAGAGAAAATAAAATCTTTTTTAACATGATTCTTTTTTGAAAATTTATTTTTAATTGCCTGAATTTCTTTCTGGAGTATCTCTTACTTTTTTAGCCATTAGTTCTTTATACTGTTGTTCCTTTTGCTCCCATTGATAACGGGAAGAAAATATAGTGAGAAAAACAACAATGCCGATGCAGGCTACAACAATGACCAAAATAAAAGAAGTATTGCTGCGTAATACCGCCATGGCCCTTTTATCCCAACCACTGACCACATTTATAAATACAAGTGCAATCATTAAAACACCCAAAGGCAACCCCATGGAAAATTTAAACATCGACTTTTTTTTCGTGCGTTCAATTTCCCAATATTCAAGAAACTTTTCTTCGTTGGCAGTAAGCATAATAAAAAATAAATCCCGCCAAAAACGGGACTTTTTTTAGAGGTAACGAGCGGATTCGAACCGCTGTAGCAGCTTTTGCAGAGCTGAGCCTAGCCACTCGGCCACGTTACCTTGTGTTGAAACAAGAGGCTGTTTTGAACAGGTGCGAAAATAGGATATTTTTACAAAGAATTTTTAAAGTGCTGTTAAGCTTTATTCACCCAATTATATTTTTTTAATGCAACGAATTGCTGAATCGGAACTAATCATTAACGAGCGTGGAGCTGTCTATCATTTAAATTTAAAACCTGAAGAATTAGGAGAAACTATTATCACGGTGGGCGATCCGGACCGGGTGCCGCTTGTCAGCCGGTTCTTTGATTCTATCGAGGTGCGGCAGCAACACCGTGAGTTTGTATCGCATACCGGTTGGTTAGGAAAAAAGCGGCTAACCGTTATTTCTACAGGGATAGGACCCGATAATATTGATATTGTTTTAAATGAATTGGATGCGCTGGTTAACATAGATTTTAATTCCCGAACTATTAAAGAAAAACTAACCGCACTCGATATTATACGAGTGGGAACATCCGGTTCTTTGCAGGCAGATATCCCTGTGGATAGCTATGTAACCTCCACCCACGGCCTTGGCCTCGATAATTTATTACACTATTACCGGCTGGAACACAATGACGAAGAAAAAGCCTTACTGCATTCTTTTACCACGCTTACGCAAATGGATCAACCTTATATTACCAATGCTAGCCCTTCTCTACTGAAGCATTTTGTAAATTCGTTTCACCAAGGTATAACCGTTACCTGTCCTGGCTTTTATGGACCTCAGGGAAGAATTTTAAGGCTAGGAATAAGGAACCCCGCACTGATTGACAGCCTTACACAATTTTCATTTGGGCAATATCGTATTACCAATTTTGAAATGGAAACCTCCGCCATTTATGGTTTAGGAAAATTATTAGGTCATCATTGCGTATCTCTTAGTGCCATAGTAGCTAATCGAATCCAAAAAGAATTTTCAAAGGACAGTGGACTTTTGGTAGAAAACCTTATTAAAAAAACATTGGATATTATTAACCATATCTAACGAATGCAGACCACCTTTTATAAATATCAGGGCACCGGTAATGATTTTATCATTTTCGATAACCGCCATAAGAAATTTCATTTTTCCCCAAAACAAGTGCGGGAAATATGTCACCGAAGATTTGGTATAGGAGCGGACGGACTGATGTTGCTCAACGCTCATGCAGATTATGATTTTGAGATGGTATACTTTAATTCTGATGGCAAGCCCAGCACTATGTGTGGCAATGGTGGCAGGTGCCTGGTAAAGTTTGCTTCAGACTTAGGAATATCGAAAACGGAATATTCTTTCCTAGCAGTAGATGGAGCACATCAGGCAGTAGTACAACAAGGGGGCGACATTGCTTTAAAAATGATTGATGTGCCTTACGTCATTAATGTGAATGGAAAATTTATTGTAGACACCGGCTCACCGCATTACGTGGCCCTTTCGGATGATGTGATGCACATAGATGTATGTAAAAGAGGACGTGAGATCCGCTACAGCAAAGACTTTGAAGCAGAAGGCATCAATGTAAACTTTGTAGAGCAATTGGAAAAACCAGATGAGATCATTGTGCGTACGTACGAGCGAGGTGTAGAAGAAGAAACATTTTCCTGCGGTACCGGGGTGGTGGCGTCGGCCATTGTTTGCTACCATAATGACAATGGGTTTAACCGGGTGGAAGTTAAAACCAAAGGGGGCAACCTGAGTGTGGAATTTGAAAAGAAAAGCGAAACCGAGTTTGAGGATATTTGGCTGTGCGGCCCTGCCAGTTTTGTTTTTTCAGGAGAAATAGAAATAAAGGATTGATCTATGTTTACGATTCGCGTTTATGGAATTTTGATCAATGACAACCGGGAGATCCTGGTTAGTGATGAATATATCCGGGGAAATTATTACACCAA
>JBDSBL010000253.1:0-3509 GCA_039921625.1 Chitinophagaceae bacterium | reverse complement strand
ATTTTATTTCTGATTGAATGTTGTGTTCTAAACTTCCAACGGTGGCCAATACCCCAATAATGCAAAAGATACCGATGGTAACTCCGAAGAGAGAAAGGAAGGTTCGCAGTTTATTCTTCCAAAGCTCAAGGGCGGCCATTTTAAAGCTGTTGGATATTATTTCAATAATGCGGCGCATGCCACAAAATTATGTTTTTTATGGTGCCATTTATTGGTTAATCCATTTAGTGAATATTGATTAAGGTTTAATAGAAAATGCCTGTATAGCAACAGGCATTTTAAAAAATACTGATAACCGAGTTAAATCAAGTCTCTTCCCTTTTTCCGTCATCTAAACATTGTCTATTATTATTCCGTAATGGATTTCTTTCTCTTCGTTGTTCATAATTCATTCCTTCAAATCCTGTCAATAGATGTCCCAATCTGCCGGCATCTTTCCGTTTATTTTGGCTGCCTTTGCCATTATCCCCTTTTTCTTCCTCACCTGTTCTTTCATTTGCCATAAAGGTTTCATTTGTATCCTTGTTAATCGAAAAGAGTACCACCTTTTTAAACGAGCGGTTTTCTAATAATCAATTTTGTTGGGTACTAACAGGGATACATTGCTGTGATTAATGAGGTAAAGTGGTAGGAGTTCTACATATGTAACTATCAACGATGATCCTTAAGATTTCCTATTGGTCTATTATACAACCCTCAATTTTATGAACTAATTAAAAGAGCAGCATTTACCTTTGCCAACGCAAAATTTATTGCCGGATTTAGCAAATGCTTTTAAAATGGGTAATAAAAAAGGCCACTGATTCGAGCAAAAGGAAATAAGAAACATGAAATATAGTGACGAAATAAATCGCCGGAAAACCTTTGCTATCATCTCACATCCCGATGCTGGTAAAACCACCCTTACTGAAAAGTTTCTTCTTTTCGGAGGAGCCATTCAGGTAGCCGGTGCCGTAAAAAGCAATAAAATTAAAAAAGGGGCTACTTCTGATTTTATGGAAATTGAGCGACAAAGAGGAATCTCTGTGGCCACTTCCGTAATGAGTTTTGAATACAATGATACACTCATCAACTTGCTGGATACTCCCGGCCACAAAGACTTTGCGGAAGATACTTACCGCACATTGACCGCCGTGGATAGTGTGATATTGGTAATAGACAGTGTAAATGGAGTAGAAGATCAAACCCGTCGGCTCATGCAGGTTTGCCGGATGCGCAAGACACCGGTGATTGTGTTTATCAACAAACTGGACCGCGATGGAAAAAATCGTTTCGATTTATTGGAGGAAATAGAAAACGAATTGTCGCTATCGCTTCACCCTATGACGTGGCCCATCAATAGTGGAAAGGAATTTAAGGGGGTGTATGATCTCCATAATAAAAGCATTCGAATATTTTCTGCAAATACTAAAGCCACGGATGAAGATACCATCTCCGTATCAGATTTAACTTCTTCGGTATTGGATGAAAGGTTGGGCGAACGAGATGCCGCTACTTTGCGGGAAGATGTAGAACTAATTGATGGAGTTTATGGTCAATTAGAAGTAGCAAAATACCTGAGTGGTGATGTAGCTCCGGTTTTCTTTGGGAGTGCCATTAATAATTTTGGAGTCAAAGAAATGCTGGATACATTTATTCGCATTGCACCTACGCCCCGTGACCGTGAAACTAATAAAAGGTCAGTGGCCGTTGGTGAGGAAAAATTCAGTGGTTTTATATTTAAAATCCATGCAAACCTTGACCCGAAGCACCGCGACCGGATTGCTTTTTTACGGGTCTGCTCCGGCAAGTTTAGCCGCAACAAATACTTTCATCATGTGCGGTTAGATAAAGATGTGCGATTCAGTAATCCTTATTCTTTTATGGCCCGCGAAAAAAATATTGTAGATGATGCTTTTGCCGGAGATGTAGTTGGATTATTTGATACCGGAAATTTTAAAATAGGGGATACCCTTACGGAAGGAGAAGACTTTTTCTTTACAGGTATTCCTACATTCTCACCAGAAATTTTTAAGGAAGTGATCAACAAAGATCCAATGAAAACAAAGCAATTGGAAAAGGGATTGCTGCAATTAACTGATGAAGGGGTGGCGCAATTATTCACACAGTTTGGCGGCAACAAAAAAATAATTGGCTGCGTAGGGGAGCTTCAATTTGAGGTGATTCAATACAGGTTGCTGCATGAATACGGCGCATCAGTACAATTTAATTCAATGCCTTATTACAAGGCCTGTTGGATAACGGCAGAAGATCCTAAAAAGCTGGATGAATTCATACGGTTTAAGGGCTCCAACATTGCAGAAGATAAGGATGGACAATTGGTTTATTTAGCCCAAAGTGAATGGTTTTTAAATACTGAACGTACCAATAATCCTGATATACAATTTCATTTTACAAGCGAAGTACACAAATAAATTAAGTGCTGTTATTCTAAGGCCGAAAGTGCAGACCATAACTTTCAGAAGCAAGAATATCTCTCCATTGATCAATTACTTTTTTATAAGCCAGGCCTACGGGCATTATGTTACGATCCAGGTCATAAAGGCCTAATGTATTTACATTGCCATTATTCTCACGAAGAGCAGTATCCCAATCAACCTGGTGTGTAAGACTGTACCAGGTAAACCCAACAATCGGTACTCCATCTTGTTTTAACCGATGCAGGTTGGCCCATTCTTTATAAAACCATTCAACCGAATCAGGCATTATAATATTTGTTTCTGTATGCATGATTGGTAGTCTATAGCGGCTGTAGTATTGGTGTGTAATGACATAATATCCAAAGATTTCGCCTGATGCTTCAGTGCTTCCATCCGGATGTACCAAATGTTCATTGGTTACATAATAATCATTTCCCATGATGCATTTGGCCGCCACCTGATTATCTACAAACCAATGAAACTCTTCCCGTGTCATTCCATTATCCAACAGGTATTCATACATCTTATATGAGATAGGGTAACCGTATGTTAAGTCTAAAGAAAGAAATCGTTTTTCATTATAAAAGTCTGCATGCACCTGTGCTTCCGGCTTTACCGGGTGAAAATATTCAGAAGATTCACTTTGTATAAAAGTAGCCGATGGTTTGGATTTTAAAATGGCCCTCATGGCCATCACATTGGCTTTGCAACAATTTTTCAATGCATTTACAAAAGCTTTGTCCGAGGTCAGGCGTTCATTCCACCATCCAAATTGTGCCGAAAAAGTAGCGGCTATAAAAATTTCATTAATTGGGGTAAAAAATTGCAAATGCGGATATCGCTTTGCCACGGCTGAAGCGTATTCTTCAAAGTATCGCGGGAAGTCAGGATTTTGAAAATTTCCGATCCAGTCAGGGACTCCAAAATGACAAAG
Organism: Chitinophagaceae bacterium; assembly: GCA_039921625.1. Lineage (GTDB taxonomy): Bacteria > Bacteroidota > Bacteroidia > Chitinophagales > Chitinophagaceae > Flavisolibacter. The sequence goes on along the minus strand of JBDSBL010000253.1, from coordinate 155 downwards.
ATCAACGATAGGCGTAATCTTTAATTCTTTTAACCGGTTAAAGGTCATGTCTGCAAATGCCCAATCATATTGCCCCGGTCCAATATGAGTTTTATAATAAGGTGGTCCATAGCGAAGGAATTCAATATCCATTTCCTTAACTAATTGAAAATCCA
>JBDSBL010000252.1:0-11276 GCA_039921625.1 Chitinophagaceae bacterium | reverse complement strand
AGCAAGTTGGCTTCCGCAATGCGTTCTACTTCTTTTACCCGTTCGGTTCTAAGGGTGTCATTCAAATATTTTTCTAACATTAGGGAAGCTATAGGAGCTGCCCAGGTGCTACCAAAACCTGCATTTTCAACTACCACCGCAATAGCAATTTTTGGATTTTCGCGTGGTGCAAAACAAACGAACATTGAATTGTCTTTTAATTTAACTCGTTTACCGTCCAGTATTTTGTAATTCTCTGCGGTTCCTGTTTTTGCACAAATATTGATACCAGGAATTTTTGCCACCCGTGCCGTACCAATTTCCACCACATCCTGCATTCCATTAATAACAGATTCGTAGGAAGTATCTGCAATGTGCGTTAGCACTTCATGTTTTTTTCTAAACCTGGTTAAAATGGTATCCTCTTTAGTTTCGCCATCAATGCTTTTTACAAAGTGAGGCACATAATAATATCCTTTGTTGGCTACAATGCATATTCCATTGGCAATTTGTAATGGAGTAGCCTGCATCTTATCCTGCCCTATCCCCAAAGTTACATTGGTACAAGAGTTCCAGCTTCCGCGGTACTCGTTATTATATACAGATGTGTCAGGAATATTTCCTTTGTCTTCACTCGGAAGATCTACTCCAAGTTTTCCGCCATACCCTAACGCATTCATATAATCTTTCCATACAGCGTAGCCTTTTTTTACCCCTCCATATTTTGGATTATCAACTATGAGCCGGTACGTATTAGAAAAAAAAGAATTGCAGGAATGCGCTATGGCCAACCGCAGATTAGCAGCATGGCCACTCCATTTTTCAGTACAGTTCACCGGGCGCCGACAACCATAATACGTGCCACTGCAAGCTATTCCGCTTCGCGGAGTGATGACCCCTTCGTTCAAGCCTATCAAGGCTTCCAGGGGTTTGTACGTAGATCCGGGAGGATACTGTCCTTTTATAGAGCGATTAAATAAAGGTGCGGCTACATTTAATACCAGCCTGGAAAAGTTTTTCTTTTTTTCAGATCCAGTTAAGTTATTAGGATTAAAGTTGGGACCCGAAACCATGGCTATTATGCCACCGGTTTTTGGCTCTATGGCTACCACAGCACCAATTTTATTGGTCATTAATTTTTCTGCAAGCTGCTGCAGCTCTATATCCATATAAGTTCGAAGAGCTCGTCCCGCAACGGCAGGCTCATCCAACTCTCCTTTTTCGTAAGGGCCTACCAGGCGGTTTTTATTGTCTTTGATCAGGTATTTAATCCCTCGCTCCCCCATCAATATTCTTTCATAATAGGCTTCCAATCCACTACGGCCGGCATAGTCACCGGACTCATAAAAGCCTCCGGAACGGGATATGATGGCGGAATCTACTTCATTTACATAGCCCATTACATGAGCTGCTGCATTGAATGGATAGGTGCGAACCGGCCGCTCCTGCAAATAAAAGCCTCCTCCAAAACGCCACATATTTTCCTCCAGCCGAGCATATTTTTGAGGAGATAAAAGTTCTTCAAATGTGGACGGACGGTACCGGCCATTTCGTGCATTGAGTATTCGCTTTTTAAAATCTGTACTATCAATTTCTAATAACTGGCACAAATATGCGGTATCTACATTACGCACTTCTGACGGAGTTACCATCAGGTCATACATCAATGTATTATTTAAAATGGCTTTGTTTTTACGGTCGTAAATAATGCCCCGGGATGGATAGGCCACTTTTCTAAAAACAGCATTTTCCTGTGCCAGCTTTTGATATTTGCCTGAAAGCACCTGCAGATGAAAAAGTTGCGCAATAATAATAAGGAAGACCAATAAAAAGATCAGCCGTATAATATAGCTTCTTGATTGATTGAACACAGGCATAGATAAAGTGAAATAAAAAGTGCGCAGAAATAGTAACCGAGAATGAATATGTCGCAAAGTTTGTTAATCCTTTGCAGATGGGCAAATCCACTTTTGCTAAATGTTTGTTAGGAGGAAATTTGCCTCGCTACCCTAGCAGATATTTTGTCAACAAATAATAATGATGAAAAGGGCAGCAATTATTTTATACCTAAATTTTAAAATAATATATCAGCCGTAAAGAGAGAAATACATCTATGTGTTTAGAATGTTTTCCATTCATTTTAAAAATAAAAAACGGAAACCGTATCAAAAAAAATTGAATTAAAAATAGGAACGGGAAAATTATAAGGGTTTAAGCAGTATTGGTACGGTACTTTAGCCGGCGAGGAAATAATAATTCTACGGTAAAGATCAACAACATACTAATGGCCGTAGTAGCTCCTACTTTAATTAAAAAATCGAGAAACGTACCAAACTGCATCCATTCGAGCAATACAAGGTAAGTGTGGTGAAGAAGGGTTAAAATTAATGCGTACACCATGTAAGGACCCCAACCCATTCCCCGTGGAGAAGGTTCATGGTGTGTAAGTTCTGAAGCTTCCTTTGAGGTCAGCAGGTTGATGACAAATGGGCGGGCATAGGCAATAAGTAAACAAGCGGCCGTGTGCAAGCCAGGCGTCATTTTAAAATAATCAAGCGTAAGGCCCGTAATAAAACCAATGACTAATAAAGCAAGTCGGGGGGTGGTGAACGGAAGCCAAAGTATAAATAAATAATACAGGTAAGGAACCACAAAACGGTGCAGGTGCGGGATTTTGTTGAGCACAAATACCTGCACCAATATAAAAATGGCCAACCTGAATATATTTTTTACCAGATCACTCAACGTTTGGTTCTTTTTTCTTGTTCAATCTTTTTTTCTGTATCAGTTGTTAATTGCAATTGCTCTTCCCGCTGCACATTTTCTATTACAAATACCTGCTGCAGCGAGGCAAAGTTTACTGCTGTTTTCACCTTTATTAATTGAAATCCAGAGGCTGCATCTGCTACTATTTCCGCTACACGGCCTATGATAAAGCCAGGAGGAAAATTGTACGAATACACACTTGTCATGACTGTATCTCCCTTTTTAACTTCTATGTTTTTGGCAATACCTCTTAAGGTTACATACTGTGGACTTACCGCATCCCAAATAACGGTGCCGGCATCGCCCGATTTTTTTAAGGAAGCACTTACTGAGTTGGAGGTATGCAGCAAACTCATAACCTGGCTAAAATTGGGACTTACATTTACTACCACACCTATAGCCGCACCGTCTGAACTGATGACTGCCATATTATCCCGGATACCTGCATTGGCACCGCGGTTGAGTTGAATATAATTATGCTCAAAATTGACTGAATTGTAAACCACCTTCGCATCGCGGTACAAGTAGCGACGGTTTTTAGAAAGTGTATCGAAGCGAGTGGAATCAATAACGAGTCGTTGGGACGTATCTCCATTTATAAAACTGCTTCGCATAAGGTTCATCAAAGAATCGTTCATATGATGAACTCTTTTGTTTTCTTCCCGTAAGTGGAAGTAATCATCTACTTTATCTACCTGTGTATTTAATGAACCAGTGACTTCGCTGGCTACACCTAAAAAAGCCGCGTGGTGAAACCGGTTGTAATTAAAAAGCATCCACAAGGCAACACCCTGTAATACTAAAAAAAGAAGAAATACAAAGTAGCGGCGAATAAAAAGAAATACGTTGCGCATAAGCCCCCTCCTACATCCTTCCTAAAGAGAAGGACTTTCGAAATATTTTATAATAGGAATTGTTCATTTAATGGGAGGCTATAGATCCCTTCTTTGGGAGGGTTTGAGCAGGCCTTTTTATCTCATTACAAATGGATAGCGTTCGTAGTTTTTTAATGCAAGTCCTGTTCCCCGCACCACGCTTTTAAGTGGATCATCAGCTACGTGGACCGGTAATTTTATTTTTTGACTTAGTCTTTTATCAAGGCCTTTCAGCAAGGCACCGCCTCCGGTAATGTAGATACCACGGCGATAAATATCAGCGGCTAATTCGGGAGGTGTTTGTTCCAGTGCTTTTAAAATAGCTTCTTCTATTTTAAAAATGCTTTTATCAAGTGCTTCAGCTATTTCCTGAAAGCTTACCATTATTTGTTTTGGAATTCCCGTCACCAGGTCGCGGCCATTCACAGGCATATCATCAGGAGGATTATCCAAGTCTTTCATTGCAGCTCCGATGGTGATCTTTATTTGTTCTGCTGTGCGCTCTCCAATCAATAAACTGTGGTAGCGGCGCAAGCTTTCCAATATATCGGCGGTAAATTCATCTCCTGCAATCCGGATGCTTTGATCGCATACTATACCCGCAAGCGCAATAACGGTAATACCAGTGGTACCGCCACCAATATCAATAATCATATTTCCAACCGGCTCTTCCACATCTATGCCAATACCAAGGGCAGCGGCCATTGGTTCGTGTATAAGATAAACTTCTTTGGCTCCTGCCTGTTCTGCGCTGTCCCGCACTGCCCGCTTTTCCACTTCGGTAATGGAAGATGGAATACAGATCATCATTCGCCAGCTTGGAGGAAAAAGTGGTTTTTTGGGATAGATCATTTTGATCATTTCCCGGATCATCAGTTCTGCTGCGTTAAAATCCGCAATCACACCGTCCTTCAAAGGTCTTACAGTGCGTATGCTTTCATGGGTTTTTTCATGCATCATCAGGGCCTTCTTACCCACGGCTAATACCTCTTTCGGATTATTTCTGTTTAGGGCAACGATGGATGGCTCGTTTACGGCTATCTCGTCATTATGAATAATGAGTGTGTTTGCTGTACCTAAGTCCATTGCTATTTCCTGCGTAAACCAATTAAAAAGTCCCATGCTACTCTACTGGATTTAAAAAATTTTGAAGGTTCGTGCAAATTTGATGCAAATAATTCACATTGACAAAGTAGAAACCGCAGCGGCAAGCGTTATTTTCCGCAATTAACAAAAGAAATAAGGTAATGCACTTAGTGAATGCTTGCAGTTCAGTTGCTTCCAATTTCTTCAAACGGCCAATCATCCTTCAGATAAATTCTGCTATTATACGTGTCCTATTTTATCTTAACTTACATACTTATTATATTTAATATGTTTCAAATCTCTGTAATGGCAACCTTTGATTAATTACTACATTTTAAATTAATATTAAGCTCAACTTGGCATGGTAATCGTGTTTAGAACATCAACTAACAAGTTCCATTAAGCATGAAAAAAATAACCTTACTATCTCTGTGTATTTTATCACTTTTTGTTTCTAAAGCTCAAAGCCGATCTTCCAACAGCAGTTCTTACACTACCGCCTTAGGAGTGAAAGTGTGGGATGGTGCCGGCATAAGTTTGAAACATTTTATGAGCGAAAGAAATGCAATTGAAGGAGTAGGATATTTTTACAAACATGGTTTTCGGCTTACAGGTCTTTATGAAATTCATGGGCAAATACCTGCAGCGGCTGGATTGAGATGGTATCTCGGGCCGGGAGCGCATGCAGGGTTTTATAAGTCAGGATATCATGATCATAAAGTAGTAATTGGCGTGGATGGAGTTGTTGGGTTAGATTATAAATTTAAAGGAGCACCTATAAATATGTCTCTTGACTGGCAGCCTGCCTTTGAGTTCACAGAAGGATTTGTGGGAAGCTGGGGCGGACTCGGGATCAGGTATACTTTTTAATTGCGGGTCTATGACAAACACCAAGGGGCGATGATTTTTCATCGCCCTATTTTTTTGTTAGAATTCTGTATCTTATTGCATGATTGGTGGCCAAAACTACTTATGGAGGAAAGCCCCTTTTATAAGAATTACAACAGCATTTATTATAGGCATTCTACTCCAATGGTATTTGCAATTATTTATAAAAGAACTATTGATAGCCGCCTCTGTTGTTGCTCTTGCAATCGTTTGCGTTCCCTTTTTTTCCCTTCAAAATAAATTCAGATTCCGTCTTTTTATTGGCCTTGCTTTTACCTCACTAATTATTATTGCCGGAGCACTGCTTACCTGGTTGCAGGATGTACGCCATGACGCTAATTGGTTTGGAAAAAACACGCATAAAACACCTTACGTATTAGTAACCCTTCAAGAACCTTTAGTAGAGAAACCCGCCTCATACAAAGCATTAGTTCGTATTGATGGCATTAGTAATGACGGGGAAATTAAAAGTGCAACTGGTACTGCCATTATTTATTTCAAGAAAGATACGCTGGTTAAAAATATTGGTTATGGTTCTCAGCTTTTACTGGCCAAGCCATTGGAGGAGGTAAAGAATGAAGGGAACCCGGGAGGCTTTGATTACAAACGATACTGCCTGTTTCAAGGTATTACCCACCAAACAAATATAGGTGCCGGTGATTATGTGGTGCTTCCTCTAAAAGACAAACATATATTCTATACATTTTTATTCAACAGCCGTGTTTTCATTATTAATATCATCAGGCAATACATTATTAATCCAAAAGAGCAAGGCCTCGCAGAAGCCTTGCTGATTGGGTACAAAAATGATTTGGACAAAGACTTAGTTCAATCTTATACCAACACAGGAGTAGTACACATTATTGCAATTTCCGGCTTGCACTTAGGTTTAATTTATTGGCTCTTATTAATACTTACCAAACCACTCAGCCGCAAAAAATTAGCCTGGGTTCGGCTGGTAATTATTTTATGCGGGCTCTGGCTTTTTAGTTTGTTGGCTGGTGGGCAACCTTCCATTTTGCGGTCAGCAGTCATGTTCTCAGTTATTGCCATTGCTAATGTATTGGATAAACGATCTTCAATTTATAATACACTTTCCCTCTCTGCTTTTATTTTATTATGCATTAATCCTTTCTGGCTGTGGGATGTAGGTTTTCAACTTTCTTACGCGGCAGTTCTTAGTATCATTATTTTTTTTAAACCTGTATATCATTGGTGGCAGCCCGATAATAAGTTGCTGGACTTATTATGGAAAATGATGGCTGTAACGCTGTCAGCACAGATACTGACACTGCCGGTAAGTCTTTATCATTTTCATCAGTTCCCGGTTCTATTTCTATTTACCAATATATTAGCCATACCCTTGAGCAGCCTTATTTTAATGGGAGAAATTTTACTATGTGCCTTATTCATTTTACCTCCTGTAGCTACGCTAGTTGGGCAATTAATTGAATGGCTACTGCGAGTAATGAATAACTATATTGAAGGAATGAACAGTGTGTCTTTTGCGGTCATTGACGGTATATCCATTTCTCTCTTGCAAACGATTTTATTAACAGCAGTCATCATTAGTATTGCTGTTTGGCTGCTGGATAAAGTGCGTATCAGCCTTTTGATTGCTGTGGCCTGCTTCACTGTTTTTGTTGTGCTGCATTCATGGAAACTGATAGAAATAAAGGATCAAAAAAAACTGATTGTATACAATGTACCAAGGTATCAGGCTATTGATCTTATTGATGGAATGGACTACACCTTTATTGGTGATGAAGCGCTCGAACAAAATGCACTTTTGCGCAATTTTCATATTCAACCTACTCGAACGCTATACGGAGTTCAGAAAGCAGAGGATGCAACTACCTCGCACTTTGTTACCTTTTATAATAAAAAAATTTTGGTGCTGGATACTACGTTACGGTTTAGCAATGCTTTATCCAGAGAGGCCATTGATGTATTGATTTTATCTCATAACCCGAAAATTTACATTAATGATTTAGTAAAAAGGTTTGAAACAAAGCAGGTGGTTATTGATGGTTCCGTTCCTTTTTGGAAAGCAAAACTTTGGCAAAAAGATTGCGCCTTACTTCATCTCCCTTGCTATAATGTAAGCGAAAAAGGTGCTTTTGTGATGAGCCTGCCGTAGCCTACCTTTGCCTCTCTTACCACTACCCCACAACCTTTTTTGCATGAATAAAAAGATAACAACTGCACTTATTTCTGTGTTTTATAAAGACGGCCTGGAACCTTTGGTGCAGCACTTAAATGCTGCCAATACAACCATCTACAGTACCGGCGGCACTCAAGCGTTTATAGAAGATCTCGGTATAAAAGTAACCCCGGTTGAACGCTTAACTTCCTATCCATCCATATTAGGAGGCCGTGTAAAAACGCTGCACCCATCAGTGTTTGGCGGCATATTAGGCCGGAGAGGTAATGAGCAGGACCTAAAGGAAATGCAACAATATAATATCCCTTTATTAGACCTTGTTATAGTTGATCTATATCCTTTTCAGGAAACTGTAGCGGCAACAAATGAAGAAAAAGCAATCATTGAGAAAATAGATATTGGAGGGCCATCAATGATACGGGCAGCAGCAAAAAATTATAAAGATGTAACTGTAATTGCTTCTAAAAATGATTACTCATTATTAGTAACAATGCTGCAGCAACAGGGTGGCGAAATCTCTTTGGAACAGCGCAAACAATTTGCTGCAAAAGCATTCCGGATAGTAGCTGAATATGATATTGCTATCAACAATTATTTTAATGCAGAAGAACCCCTGCACCTTAATGATGAGACCTCGAAAAAAGCATTGCGCTATGGTGAAAATCCACATCAGAGTGCGGCATTTTATGGGAACTTAAATGAATGTTTTTCTCAATTGAATGGAAAAGAAATTTCCTACAATAATTTGGTAGACATTAACGCTGCAATAGAATTGATTAGTGAGGCCCATCCCGAAATCTGGAATGCTTCCGCACCCAAAGAAAACATGTCTGACAATAAACGGCGAATAACTTTCACCATTATTAAACACACCAATGTATGTGGCATGGCCAGCAGAGAAAATGTTTTAGAAAGCTGGACTGCAGCTCTTGCCGGTGATCCGGAAAGTGCATTTGGTGGAGTGTTGGTTTGCAATGGAGAGATTGATAAAATAACAGCACAAGCCATCAATGAAATTTTCTTTGAAGTGTTGCTAGCGCCTTCTTTTAGCGAAGAAGCACTTGCCATTTTAAAGTCAAAAAAGAACAGGATCTTATTGCAATTGGCCCATGGAAAATATCCATCTACTTCTAGCAAAACCATTCTGAATGGAACGTTAGTACAAGATAGAGATCAAGGAAACGTAGATACCTGGCAGGAGGTGGGACCACGTGAGTGTACAGAAGGTGAAAAAAAAGATGCCTTGTTTGCAAATCTCATTTGCAAGCACTTAAAAAGCAATGCAATTGCATTGGTAAAAAACGAACAATTGGTAGGCAAAGGTTGCGGTCAAACAAGCCGCGTAGATGCCTTACGCCAGGCATTGGAAAAAGCAAAACAATTTCAATTTGATTTGAATGGAGCCGTAGTAGCAAGTGACGCTTTTTTTCCTTTTGATGATTGCGTGAAACTTGGGCACGAAGCAGGCATTACTGCTTTTATACAACCCGGCGGTTCTATAAGAGATAAGGATAGTATCGCCTATTGTCAACAACACAACCTTGCCATGGTACTTACCGGATTAAGACATTTTAGACATTAATGGCTACTTAAAATATTCTTCTATTCAGCAATTAGTAAAATATGGTCGCCTAATTTTTATTGTAAAATCCTGTTGAGTTTTGAATGATACTAAATCAAATAAATTAAAGACGTTACCGATTGAATCTTTGCTCCCGGACCACGAGGATCATGGTCCTCTTCCTGGTGATGCACAAGCTCCTACCAGCACTATAGTGTATTACATTTCAAAATTAAATCCACTTCAATTTCATAAACGCGGCACAAGAGGGAAAGCTCTCTTATGCCTCGCAGCTGTTTGTTTTTTTTGGGGCACTACCTGGCTTGCATCAAAAGAAGGGGTGAAGCACATGCCTGCTTTGCAAATGGCGGGAATACGGCAATTTATTGGTGGCTTGTGTTACGTATTATTTTTTTTGGCCAAAGGTGCTACATGGCCGAAGGGAAAAGAATGGGGGCCTGTATTGATTTTAAGTTTTTTAAATTTCACTGTTAGCAATGGCTTATCTACATGGGGAGTAAAATACATTTCTGCAGGATTAGGATCTGTAATTGGTTCCATTTTCCCATTATGGCTGGTGCTTATCAGTATTGTTTTTTCAAAAAAAGCGGTGCACCCAAAAACAGTGATCGGTATTTTATTAGGTTTTGCCGGCATCTGCGTTATTTTTTATGACCACCTTTCTGATTTTTTATTACCTGATTTTCGGTTTGGTATATTCATATCTATTGCCTCCACTTTAGCCTGGGCAGTGGGCACTATTTATACCAAAAAACATGCAGTTCATTTCAATCCGTATTTTAGTCTGGGTTTGCAAATGATAATATCAGGAGCAGCTCTATTTGGATTTACAGAAGCATCCGGAATAGCTATTTCTATATCGGCTATTGCCTGGCAATCATGGGCGGCTATTGCTTACCTCGTCATATTCGGTTCTATCATTTCTTTTATTGCTTACCTGTATGCGTTGCAAAATTTACCTACCACGCAGGCAAGTATCTATGCTTACATAAATCCGATTGTTGCCGTTTTATTAGGTTGGATTATTTTTAATGAAAAGCTTACCCCCTTCATTGTTCTTGGAGTATTAATTACTCTGTATGGAGTGTATCTGGTAAATCGGGCGACTATGAAACAGAAGTAATGTCTTCAGAAATCTTTTTAATGAATTGATGATACGCTTCCTTCCAGGCCACCATTTTTTCATTGCTCCCTAAAAAATTGTTGTGCCAGATAGTGATCATTTTTCCACCTACTTTTTTTACCTCTTGGTAATAACGGAGCATTTCATCTAAGGCTTGCACTGCTGTATACTTTTGCTCAAAAAATGAGTTGGCATCCATAAAACAAAAAGGATGCAACAGGAGATTTGTTTCCCATTCCCTTTCCAGATCATACCAAAAAAAGGAGCTGCTAACGAAGCCCGAAACCCATTGATGGTGCCGTACCCCATAGAATAATCTTCCCTTATACCGGCATCTATTAATTGTCGAAAGGTTTGCGGCAGTGTAAATTTTATAAAGTGTTGTCGGGAGGCCAGCACTTTTTTAAGGATAATGTTTTGCAGTTTTATTCTTTCCTTACTTATTTGCGCTGCATTATCACCACTTTGCCAGGAAGGATGAATATTCACTTCATATTGTTCTGCATGCCTGATTATAAGTTGGCGATACGCCTTTCTATCTGGAGATATGTTTTTATCAAAGTGGTTTGTTTTTGCTCCTAATAAAAAAAAATAAATTGGTTTTAAGCCATACATTTTATGTAGCTGATCCATCCAGGAGAACGCATCAAAAGGGTCATCCTTTTTGCCAAATAAAACAAGCAGCCGCTCTTTTGCTCCTTCCATTTTACCTTGTAGCAATGATTGAACACAGCCCCCTGCATTCCGTAAAATTCCCTTGTGCTTATAGGCCCACGCCATGTCTACATCGTAGGTAGGAAGAAAAGAAAAGGA
>JBDSBL010000251.1:0-6150 GCA_039921625.1 Chitinophagaceae bacterium | reverse complement strand
GTGGGAGTTGACGGGTTCGAACCGCCGACCCTCTGCTTGTAAGGCAGATGCTCTGAACCAGCTGAGCTAAACTCCCTTTGTTTTTTGGACTGCGAAGATAAGGGCTGACCTATTTCTGAAAAAATTTTTTTTAAATTATTTTAAACTTTCCATTCCAGTATTTCATTGGCCCATTCTGTTTTATAAGGGGCTTGAATTCGAATGTAATTATCAGTAAATCCTTCCATCATACCGTTCTTTTGATGTCCTTCAAACAACACCTTTCTTACCTGCCCCAGGTGCAATGATGTGAAGTGCTGCATTTTCATATAACTCAAATTTCGCAAAGCCTTATTTCTTTCGTGGCGCACAGTAATTGGTACCACCGGTCCCATTTCTAAAGCTCTGGTTCCATCCCGCTCAGAATAAGTGAATACATGTAAATAGGATATATCCAAATTATGTAAAAAGTCAAATGTCTCCTTAAAATGACTGCTGGTTTCTCCTGGAAACCCCACGATCACATCTACACCAATGCAACAATGAGGCATCAAATTTCTTATTTGCTCCACCCTTGCTGCATATAGGTCCCGCTTGTATCGGCGCCGCATGGCTGATAGTATATCATTGCTGCCGCTTTGTAAAGGAATATGAAAATGAGGCATAAACTTTTTGCTTTCCGAAACAAAGGTTACGATCTGTGGAGTGAGCAAGTTTGGTTCAATAGAAGAAATGCGATAACGATCAATGCCTTCTAAATTATCTAATGCTTTGATCAATTCGTAGAAAGATTCTTCGGATTTTTTAGCTCCGTCGGGTCCTTTACCAAAATCTCCAAGGTTGACACCGGTAAGTACAATTTCCTTGACTCCTTTTTTGGCTAATTGAATTGCATTTTCAAGAACATTATTGATAGTATCACTTCGGCTCTTGCCGCGGGCCATGGGAATGGTGCAAAAAGAGCAGGTATAATCGCAACCATCCTGAACTTTTAAAAAGGTGCGGGTTCTGTCGGTAAGGGAATAAGAAGCATTAAAACCAGAAACGTCTTCAATATCACAACTACTAATTTTTGCGGAATCTCCTTTTACCAACTCTTTTATATGCGCCGGTAAATTGAACTTTTCTGCAGCGCCTAATACAAGATCCACACCAGGTATTTGTGCAATTTCTTTTGGTTTCAATTGCGCATAACAACCTGTAATTACAACCAGGCTTTGTGGTGCTTTCCGCTGAATTCTTCTTACTAAATGCCGGCATTCTTTATCTGCATTATCAGTGACGGAACAGGTATTAATTACATACACATCTGCTTCTTCTTCAAACTCTTTTTTCACAAATCCTTCCTTTTCCATTTGGCGGGAAAGGGTAGAAGTTTCAGAATAATTGAGTTTGCAACCCAAGGTATGAAAGGCTACTGATTGCTGTTTTTCCATCAGGCGGCAAAGGTAGCTAAAAGGGGAGAAGGTGTACCATTGATAATAGTAATTAGGAATTTGTTAGCAACGAAATTTCCTAGCCTCTTATTTAACTCCTAAAAATTGGGGTAATATTGTTTGTTACTGCATGAAATCAAAGAATGTTATTTACACGGTTGTTGCGCTATTGCTTTTGCTGTCCCTTGCCATTATTAAATGGCGACATGAGCCGCAAAGCAGCGAGGCTTTTGACAGAAAACCAACCTTATTGATCTTATCAAAAAAAGCCTTGTGCCGGATGGCCTGCTTACAAATAACAAAAACAGAAGTGGAAGAAATTATGCAAAAAGGAGTTATCCATTTAAATGAAAGCAATAAAAAAAGCAGTCCTTGTCCCACCTTTGCTTTACAGGCACGCATAAATAGCGGGCAATACATTAGGGTTATTTTTGCGCAGTGTATTGATAGGACGACTGTTTTAAACTGCGTTAATTTGGAGGATAGTAAAGAATGTTTCTGTAATGAAGAAAAAATAAAATAAAAAAAGTAAATGGAGTTTTTGGTTCGGGTTTTTCGTTTTATTTATTCCCTATATGCCTTGCTGGTATTTGTTTTCCTCATGATACCTGTCTTTTTGTTTTCGGTAGTCGCTTCTCTTTTTGGCAATATAAAAGGAGGAAATTTAATTTATAAAGCATGTATGGTATGGGGCGATGTTTGGTTCGCTCTTGTTTTTATAAACCATAAAAATATTTATGAACAAAAACCTGCTAAAGACGCTTCTTATATTTTTTTAGCCAATCATATTTCATTTTTAGATACTCCAATAATTGTAAAAACATTTAGAAGAACCATACGGCCGCTGGCCAAAATAGAAATGGCTAAAGTGCCGGTTTTCGGATTTATATATAAAAAGGCTGTAGTTACCGTTGATCGTTCCAATGCTAAAAACCGAAGTAAAAGTATCCAGGTTTTAAAAGCAATTTTGCGAAAAGGAATTTCCATACTTGTGTTTCCGGAAGGCACGTTTAACCAAACGAACCAGCCCCTAAAAGAATTTTATCATGGTGCATTTCGGATCGCTATTGAAACAGGCACGCCTATTATGCCGGTACTTATTTTAGATAGCTATGATCGTATGAATTATAAAAGTATTTTTTCGCTCAATCCAGGCCGCAGCCGATCTGTTTTTTTAAAAGAAATCAAAACGGAAGGTTATACAACCCACGACATTTCTTTATTACAAGAAACTGTTTTTTCAGTGATGGAAGAAAAATTACGGTTCTATCGGGCTTCGTGGATCAAAGAAGTTCACAACTAGAATTTATTCATATACTAGGTTGTTCTTAATTTACACCGGCATATATGTTTGCAGAAATAATTATACCGTTGGCCTTGCCAAAAAACTATACCTGGCAAGTGCCAGAGCATCTTCTTATTGATTTGCAGCCTGGTTGCCGGGTGGAGGTCAATTTGGGAAAAAATAAAAAATACGCCGGCATTGTAAAACGTGTTTTTCGCGATAGCCCGGTCAATTTTAATACAAAAGACATACTAAACCTTCTTGATCCGGAGCCGGTGGTGCAGCCGTATCAATTGCAGTTTTGGCAATGGATGGCAGCGTACTATATGTGTACAGAAGGAGAGGTGATGGCCGCTGCCTTACCGGCACATTTTAAATTATCAAGCGAAACGGTTTTAATCTATAATGAAGAGTATGGAGATGATTTTTCTGGATTAGATAATGAGGAATACTTGCTGGCGGAAGCCTTATTGATGAAGCATGAATTAAAGCTGACCGAGGCGCAACAAATTTTGGATGCACCACATATATATCCGATCGTAAACCGGTTGATTGGTAAAAAAGTGTGCTTTGTTTGGGAGTCATTAAAGCAAACGTATTCCTCAAAAAAAGAAGTGTTTATTCTGCTGCAGCAACAGTACAGCAATGAAGAAAATTTAGCAGAATTGCTTAATAATTGGAGTCGTGCTCCAAAGCAAATGAATTTATTACTTGCGTACCTGCACCTTATGAAAACGGTAGGAGAGGTTACTAAAACGGACTTGCTTAAAAAGTCTGGAGGAACGGAGGCGCAATTGAAAGGATTGATTGAAAAAGAAATAGTACGTATAGAAAAAAGATCCATTGATCGTCTTCAATACGCACCAAAAGAAGTAACTATCAATTTTGAATTAACACCTGCGCAGGAAGAAGCATTGCAAAAGGTGGATGAAAGTTTTGCTACAAAACAAGTTTGCCTTTTGCATGGTGTAACGTCCAGCGGCAAAACCTTGATTTATATAAAATTAATTGAGCAATACATCAGGCAAGGCAAACAAGTTTTGTACCTCTTGCCAGAGATTGCTTTGACCTCACAGATCATCCGCAGGTTGCAAAAACATTTTGGAGGATACATCGGCATCTATCACTCAAAATTTAGCCAGAACGAACGGGTGGAAATATGGAACAAGGTAAAAAGTGGCGAAATGAAAGTAGTGCTGGGCGCACGTTCTTCCCTCTTTCTTCCTTACTTAGATCTTCGTTTTATTATTTGCGATGAAGAGCATGATTCTTCGTACAAACAGAATGATCCGGCGCCGCGGTACAATGGCCGGGACGCTGCTATTTATATGGCTTCGCTTACTGGTGCCAAAGTATTATTAGGGAGTGCTACTCCTGCACTGGAAACGTACTTCAATGCAAAAGGAGATAAGTATGGATTGGTGACATTGAATGATCGATATGGCGACGTAAAATTGCCTGTCATTGAAATGGTTGATACCAGAGCCATTCCAAAAAACGCGGGTGAGAAGGTCATGCTATCACCACGGCTGTTAGAAGGAATAAAAAGCACGGTGGAAAAGGGAAAGCAGGTAATACTTTTTCAAAACCGCCGGGGATATGCACCATACCAGGTGTGTACTGTATGCGGGTGGATAGCGCAGTGCCGTCACTGCGATGTATCTCTTACCTATCATAAATTTTCTAATAAATTAAAATGCCATTATTGCGGTAACATTTATCCTCCAGCTAACACTTGCCAGGCATGTGGGAGCGATAAATTAATGCAGCGAAATTTTGGTACCGAAAAAATTGAAGAAGTGCTGGAAGGAGAGTGGTCGGAAGTAAAGATTGGAAGAATGGATTTTGACACAGTGCGCAACAAAAATGCGCATGATGTATTGATACAGCAATTTGAACAAAAAAAGATTGATGTATTGGTAGGTACACAAATGGTGGTGAAAGGTTTGGACTTTGATAATGTAGCACTGGTTGGTATTTTAGATGCGGATGGCTTATTGCATTTTGCTGATTTCCGGGTCAATGAAAGAGCCTTTCAAATGATGGAGCAGGTAAGTGGCCGGGCAGGTAGAAAAGATGGAGTAGGCACGGTATTGATTCAAACAACTAACCCAACGCATCCCATATTGCTACTAGTGGCCCGCCATGATTATATTGGTATGTATGACGAAGAAATTGAAAAACGAAAACAGTTTTTTTATCCGCCATTTAGCCGCATTATTCATATTGCCTTCCGCCATAAAGAAAGAGATGTAGTACAAGCCGGAGCACAGCTTTTTGCCAATTATTTGCAAACCGCTTATGGTTCTTTTGTAGTAGGTCCGGCCGAACCGGTGATTAACCGGGTGCGCAATTTATACAGGATGGAAATGCTGTTGAAGCTGCCGCGTGACAGTCAATTAATTGCCAAATGCAAAAGTGATATTCTTAAATATATCGCTGCATTGCACGGGGAAAAAGGGTTTTCAAAAATGATCATTATTCCGGATGTGGATGCGATGTAATTTTATCAATTTGATTTATGTTGTTGCAAAAAAATATCCAACTTAAGAGGTATAATACATTTGGAATCAGCGCGGAAGCAGAATATTTTTTATCTGTTCAATCAGTCCAAAACATTCAGGAATGTTTGGAAGAATTTGCTGCTATTGCGCAAGCGGGACTGCCTCCTTTTCCTTTAATTGTAGGTGGCGGCAGCAATATCTTATTGACAGCAGATGTATCCGGCCTGGTTTTAAAAAATGACATTGAAGGTTTTGAGGTTGTACAAGAAGATGACCAATACGTATTTGTGAAAGTAGGTGCCGGTGAAAACTGGCATCAGTTTGTGTTGGAATGCATTAAAAGAAAATTAGCGGGAGTAGAAAATTTATCTCTTATTCCTGGAAGTGTAGGTGCTGCACCAATGCAAAATATTGGAGCGTATGGTGTGGAGGTTAAAGATGTTTTTAGTGAGTTGGAAGCCTTTCATTTAAATGAAAAGAAAGTGTTTACTTTTTGTAAAGCGGATTGCCAATTTGGTTACCGGGAAAGTATATTTAAAAAAGAATTAAAGAATCAATTTGTCATTACATCGGTAACATTTCAACTTTTAAAAAAACCCATCTATAATATTTCCTATGGTGCCATCAAACAAGAATTAGATAGCATGGGAGTAAAAGACTTAAGCATAGAAGTGATATCCCAGGCGGTGATTAATATCCGCAGTTCCAAATTGCCCGATTGGAAAATTTTGGGAAATGCAGGAAGTTTTTTTAAAAACCCAATGGTAAGTATTAACCAATTCGAAAGCATTAAAAATGAGTATCAAAATATTCCATCTTTTCCGGGTAATGGCCTCGCTGTAAAAGTGCCTGCCGGCTGGCTTATAGAAAAATGCGGCTGGAAGGGATACCGAAAAAAGGATGCCGGTTGCTATGAAAAACAAGCACTGGTATTGGTCAATTTTGG
>JBDSBL010000250.1:0-14784 GCA_039921625.1 Chitinophagaceae bacterium | reverse complement strand
AGGAGGAACCATAAAAGCACATGTAGGCCGAAACCTGCGCCACCGCAAGCTTTTTGAAGCCTATCCGGAAGGAGACCATGGCAAAGATGCTACCACGCATTTTACCGTGCTGGAGCGGTTTAACTATGTAACGCTTATTGAATGTGTGTTGGAAACAGGAAGAACACACCAAATAAGAGTACACATGAAATACCTCGGGCATCCGCTATTTAATGATGATTTTTATGGGGGTTATAAAATTGTAAAAGGCACCGTTTATACTAAGTACAAACAGTTTGTGGACAACTGTTTTACTATTTGCAAACGACAGGCGCTGCATGCCAAAACATTGGGATTCACACACCCTTCCACTGGAGAATTAATGCTCTTTGATACGCAATTACCACCAGATATGGACGGCTTATTGGAAAAATGGAGAGGCTATGTAACGAAGGCAACGGTTTAGAAATAGCAATAGCCTGAATGAATAACAGCCAATGGTAATTTTTTAAGGCCCATCATTATTCACTGCTAATGGCGGTTAAAATCAAAAAGTAATGCAGTAAATAATCCATTTTCTCTTTTCTTAAATGCAACATCCCAGTTGCCTTTATAACGTATCAGGGTAGGCACGAGGTAATCACCAAATTTTCCCAATTCTACTTCCATGTGTACATCAAAATCATATAGGCCAGTATTATAACTCATGTCATAATTTCTTCCCTTGATCTCCATGGTAGTGGCGTTGAACCAGGTTGTTATATTGTCAAAAACAAGTCGGCTTTTTTCGCTGCTTGAAAGCCCTTCTTTTCTTTTTATACTGAATAAGTAACAAGATTGATTTTTGTAGGTTACCATATCAATTACATAATCATAAAGAGGTGTAACTGACTTATCAAAGATGTCCAGCTTATCACCAATAAAGGGGATTCCCGGAATTCGTTTCCCCGGATTAAAAAACATCATTTTTAATTGTTCTTTGTGTTTTTCCAATCCACTTTTACTTTGCACTCCTACATTTATTCCTTTCACTATATTATTATCACCACATACTTTACCCCGCGTAAAAAGCAAGCCTGCATAGAGTTGTGCCGTATAATAATTGAAATCTGCACCATCATACATATCGCCCGTACTTTGCTCTTCCACCACTTGCATGGTGCGGCAACCGCCACCTACCGTTTGCACTGTTTTGCTTTTTAAAGAGGCCTTTACCCTTCCTTTTTTATCCAGCATTTGCACATCGTTGATTGCAGAAAATCCAATGATGCGTAGATTTTTAAACGCTTTAAAAAAGGTAGTGTCATTTTTTACATACTGCAAAAAACGAGATACGTTTAAACCACTTCGTACCACTACTTCTGAAAGATTAATGGTTTTACTTACCGCCTCCACGTCGGTCGTATCCTGTTGGGCAAAACAATTTTGAAGTAACAGGAAAAAACTTATTATGAAGAGTAGCTGCTTCACTTTTTTGGAAAAGACATTTTGTAATCCACTTTAATCTGACCTTTTGAAATATCATCCAATTTTCTCTTTAATAGTTTGCGTTTTAGAGGAGATAAATAATCTATAAAAAGCTTTCCTTCTATGTGGTCATATTCATGCAGAATGATTCTGGCAGAAATACCGGTAAATGTTTTTGTATGTTTTTTGAAATCCTCATCCTCATATTCTATCGTCACCTCCTCCGCTCTTTTGATGTCTTCTCTTATTTTTGGAATACTAAGACAACCTTCATTATAGGTCCAGTCATCACCTATCAACTCCACTACATGCGCATTTAGAAACACTTGTTTGATGCCCGGTGCATCCGGATACTTTTCATCCTCATCATCATCGTGCCTGTTGGCAAATATCTGTGCACTATCCATTACGAAAAGTCGTACATCGCGGTTGATCTGCGGTGCGGCCAAACCTACGCCATTGCTGGAGTACATCGTTTCCCACATATCCTCAATCAGTTTTAAAAGGTCAGGATAATCTTCATCAATTTCCTGGGCTACTTTTCTTAAAACCGGGTGGCCATAAGCTACAATAGGCAATATCATTTATCTACAAATTTAATTTTCAAATCAGGATTCAGGTGCAAATGTACGGCCCTAAAAAACGGCAGTATCCAAAGGTATTTTTTAAAATTGCTGCATGTATTCCTGCAGCATTATGGTGGCGGCAATCTCATCGACCAAGCCTTTATTTTGGCGCTGCTTTTTCTTCAATCCCATTTGCAACATTGCCTGTGAAGCCAGCTTTGAAGTATAGCGCTCATCTACTTCCTTTATTGGAATTATGGGAAATTCTTTTACAAAATCCTTTATAAATTTTTGCACCAGGGGAGTCGCATGCGTTGCGGTATCATCCCAGTTTACCGGCATACCTATAATCACCAATTCAACCGCTTCCCTGCTGAAATAATCCTTTAAAAAAGCTTTAAGTTTAGGCGTTTCCACGGTACACATTCCGGTGGCTATTATTTTAAGTGGATCCGTTACAGCCAGGCCGGTTCGCTTGCCTCCATAATCTATTGAAAGTATTCTCGCCATGATAAATTTAAAGGTAAAACGAAAAGGAAGAAAGGGAAAAACTTACTGCTAGTAAGCACTCTTTCAAAAAGTTAGTACAGGCTATTTTGGTGACGAGCTTTGGGTAACGCTAGGGACCGCCTGTTGTGTCACACCCTTGTACAGGGCATCGCTATGGAGCTTTTTTGTATTTTAATTTATCAGCAAATCAGCAATTACAAAAACCGCAAACACTACAGAAGCAATGCCATTTGCAGTCATGAAGGCTACATTTACCCGGCGCAAGTCATTGTATTTTACAATGGAATGCTGGTATAGAAGCATGCCACCAAAAACCAAAACCCCCAACCAGTACAGAGGACCAAAATGACCTGCCTTACCCGCAAAAACGACAAAGCCCAAACTAAGGAGATGCAGTAATTCTGAAATACCCAATGCTCTTTTTTTACCTACCCGGGCCGGAATAGAATTTAGTTGCTGTGCCTTATCAAATTCTTCATCCTGCAACGCATAAATAATATCAAAACCGCTAACCCAAAATATCACAGCAAAAGAAAAAAGAAGCGGCAGCAAATTGAATGCGCCGGTTACCGCTAAGTAAGCTCCAATTGGCGCTAAAGAAAGTCCCAAACCGAGCACCAGGTGGCAGAGCGAAGTGAACCGCTTTGTATAACTATAACCTAATACAACCAATAAGGCAACGGGGGACAAATAAAAACAAATAGAATTGATAAAGTAGGTAGTACCTATAAACAATAGGCAACATACAATAGTAAACAGCAATGCATTTTGGGGTGTGATGATTCCTTTGGGCACCTCTCTCACGGCTGTTCTTGGGTTGAGCGCATCTATTTTTCTATCCAAATACCGGTTGAAGGCCATAGCTGCAGACCGGGCAAATACCATACAGAGAATCACCAAGGCCAACCGGATTCCGTACTCTTTCAAAGTAACAGGAATGTTATTTTCCAAATAACCTGCGGGATAAATAGTAGTGTGCCAGCCCGGAACAAATGTTTCGGGAACTTTCAAAAACTTAATAGCCAGAAAAAAACCAATGAATGCAAAAGGCAACGCAAAAATGGTATGCGAAAACTTGACAAGACTTAAATAATTTTTAATGACACGCATCAGTATTGTTGAAGCAACTTAAACCACATTCGAGTTTTATAATGGTTGACGTTTATTTAAAATTTTGACTACTGATTTAGACATTTCTTTTAGTGGAATAGTTGAGATATAAATAAAGTAGCCCTTATGTATATTCATAAACAAAGACACCTACTCTTACTCATTAACTTTTTTCAAAATCAGGCGTCAAAATTAATTGAAAACGACAGATAAATTCTGCACTAATGTGGAGAAATCTTTTCCCGCACCATCTCCCAAAGCACGATCCCTGCCGCCACCGAAATATTTAAGGAATGCTTCACACCTAACTGCGGAATTTCAATACACCCATCAGATGCTTCAATAGATGCTTGCTCTACGCCGGTCACTTCATTGCCAAATATAATAGCTCGTTTTTCTTCCTCTTTGTTCCAAAGTTGTAGCGGAATGCTATCGCGTGCTTGTTCTACAGAATATATTTTATAACCATCATTCCTTAGCTCCGTTATAGCATCTCCTATCTCTTTAAAATGTTTCCACTGTACAGTGTCTTCGGCACCTAGCGCTGTTTTTTTTATTTCCTTATGCGGTGGCGCAGCTGTATAGCCGCAGATGTAGATGGCTTCTATTAAAAAAGCATCCGCTGTGCGAAATACAGACCCTACATTATGGGCACTACGAATATTCTCCAATATTACCACAATGGGTTGCTTCTGAGATTGCTTAAACTCCTCCACGGTTTTTCGGTTCAGCTCCTCCATCGACAATTTTTGCATGGCGCAAAGCTACTTGGTTAGTAGCTGTGGAAAAATGAAAAGGCGCTGAAGAGGGGAAACTTTATTTTTGCGCTAATCAATGAGCAAAGCCACCGCCACAGATACCCCGCTGATGCAGCAGCACAATGCCATCAAAGCCAAATATCCGGATGCTATTTTACTTTTTCGGGTAGGCGATTTTTATGAAACCTTTGGTCAGGATGCTATCATAGCGGCGCAGGTTTTGGGCATTACTTTGACCAAAAGAAACAATGGTTCTCCGTCCTCTTCGGAGCTGGCCGGCTTCCCCTATCATGCCCTCGATACTTATTTGCACAAGTTGGTAAAAGCAGGGTACCGCGTGGCTATTTGCGACCAACTGGAAGACCCAAAAACCGCTAAGGGAATTGTAAAAAGAGGAGTAACCGAGATGGTAACTCCTGGTACCGCCACCAATGATAAATTGCTGGACGTGACCTCCAACAACTTTTTAGCGGCCGTCCATTTTGCTCCTTTAGAAAAATATGGACTCGCTTTTTTAGATATATCTACTGGTGAGTTTTTAACAGCAGAAGGAGATAAAGAATATGCTGAGAAACTCTTAATGGGATTCAAGCCGGCAGAAGTAATCTTTCAACGTGCGCATCAAAAAAAATTTAAAGAAGAATTTGGAACCCGCTTTTATACTTACTCACTGGAAGAATGGGTTTTTGAAGAACAGTATGCTAAAGAAAATTTGCTGAAGCAATTTGAAACACACTCTTTAAAAGGTTTTGGTGTAGAAGGCTTCAGTTGCGGCCTGGTAGCGGCTGGTGCTGTATTGCATTATTTAAAAGATACAGAGCATCCCAACCTGCAACATATAACCTCCATCCAGCGGATAGAACAAGAAGATTATTTGTGGATGGATCGCTTCACCATACGCAATTTAGAATTGCTCAATTCCGCGGTGGAAGGCGGCCAAACCTTGCTTAAAGTAATGGACAATACCTGTACCCCAATGGGTGCACGGCTGCTAAAAAGATGGATTGTTTTTCCACTGAAAGAAATAGCAAAAATAAACGAGCGCCTGGATACGGTAGCCCACCTCATCTTGCATACAGAAGTTCGCAACAAACTACAACATGCCATGCGCCAATGTGGTGATGTAGAGCGGCTATTGGCCAAAATTCCGTTGAAGAAAATAAGCCCGCGGGAGATACTTCAACTAGCCCGTGCACTTCGCCAAATTGATATAATAAAAAATCTTTGTGCCTCTTCTGATAACAAGCAATTGCAGCGCCTCGCAGATACTTTGAATCCGTGTAGCTACATATCAGAAAAGATCATTAATAACATAACTGAAAATCCTCCGGCAATAGCTACCAAAGGCGGTTTTATCAATAATAACATACACACCGGTTTGGATGAATTGCGCCAAATTGCTTTTCATGGTAAAGAGTACCTGGCGCAGTTGCAACAAAAAGAAGCAGAACGCACCGGCATCGGAACTTTAAAAATAGGTTTCAACAATGTGTTTGGATATTATCTGGAAGTGACCAACTCTCAAAAAAGTAAAGTACCACCCGAGTGGTTTCGAAAACAAACCCTTACCAATGCAGAGCGCTACATCACTCCAGAATTAAAAGAATACGAAGAAAAGATAATAGGTGCGGAGGAAAAGATTCTTGCCATTGAAATGCTTGTATTTGATGAATTGATTAATGAGCTACATGATTTTATTTCCTGCATTCAAATGGATGCGCAGGTAGTGGCTATGCTCGATTGTATGTCTTGTTTTGCGCACAATGCAGTACATTATGGCTATAAAAAACCAGAACTGCATGAAGGGGAAGAATTGGTTATAAAAGAAGGCCGCCATCCTGTGATAGAACGCAACCTCCCACCATCAGAAAGCTATGTATCCAATGATCTTTTCTTAAATAAAGAAGAACAGCAGCTTATTATTTTAACCGGGCCCAATATGAGTGGAAAGTCAGCCCTGCTGCGGCAAACAGCTCTTATAACGCTGATGGCACATACAGGAAGTTTTGTACCGGCGGCCGCAGCACGCATACCTATTACAGATAAAATTTTTACCCGCGTTGGAGCGTCTGACAACCTTAGTTCCGGTGAATCTACCTTCATGGTGGAGATGAATGAAACAGCATCTATTATCAACAACATCAGTCCGCGTTGCTTGATCATTTTAGATGAAATAGGAAGAGGCACCTCCACCTATGATGGCATTTCAATAGCATGGAGTATTGCTGAATATTTGCATCAATCTCCCCACCGGCCTAAAACTTTTTTTGCCACTCATTACCACGAACTGAATGAATTAGAAAACCGTTGGCCCCGAGTAAAAAATTACCACATCACCAATAAAGAGATCGGCAATAAAATTATTTTTTTAAGAAAACTGGCACTCGGTGGCAGCACACATAGCTTTGGCATACATGTGGCCCGCATGGCTGGTATGCCACCAGAATTGCTGCAGCGGGCAAAAGAAATATTAAGGGGCTTAGAAGAAAAAGGAATAGGAACTGATCAAATGCAACACATTAAAAACATAACTGCACCAAAATTACAATTAAGCATTTTTGATATGCACAGCGAAACCTTTACTGAAATAAGAACCGTACTGGAGAATATAGACATCAACCGCCTCACACCAGTGGAAGCCCTACTGAAACTAAATGAGATTAAAAACCTATTGAAGTGATCAAATGTTTTTTTTGAAATAAAACTCATTATTTTTACCCTAAATCAGCGAACATGAGCAAAAAACTCTTTACATTTTTCTTTCTTTTAATCAGTAGTTCTTTAATTATCATTTCATGCAATAAGGATAATGCGGATGAAATAATTTCTAAATCGGGCTTACCAATGAGCACTGCTCAGGAAGTACCCCCACCCGTTGGATCTTCCGCCACAGGTTCTATTAATGCATCTTATAATAAAACTTCCAAAACCCTTACTTATACAGTAACCTGGCAAGGCTTAACCAGCGATAGTATTCGGGGCATGCACATTCACGGACCGGCTGATCCTGGATTTGCAGCAGGCATTTTGCAATCATTTAGTGCTTCATCAGCTTCTAATACCTCAGGATATCCTTTAAAAGCATCCGGCTCTTATTCCGGCAGTGTATTTGCCGATGGTGTAGTGATTAAGGAAGAAGAACTTTTAGCAAATAAATATTATATCAACATACATACAAAGCTTAATCCCGCCGGAGAGATACGGGGGCAACTAACCTTGAAATAAATAAAAAAACCCGCTTAACGGGTTTTTTTATTTTACGGCAAACCAGAGCGGGGATTTATTATCCCAATCGCCATTATAATTTATAAATAATTCTTCCCCCGCTACTACAGGCCGCACCGTTTTTACAGTGATGATCGCTAACATAAAATCCATATGGTACTCGCAATTAGAGGCAAATGAATGATTGTACATGGGCACATAACCCATAGCCATGCAGCAATAACTCTTATTTTCTCCCCATTCAAAAATGTAATCGTGCAACAATGTTTTGTCTAACAGCTTTCGGTCTGTTGCACTCAATACAATCACCGGCGATTGCTCAATAACAGTCTCTGCTTTCAGTGCTTTTGTAGTATACACCCCTCTCCCTTTTCCTTTGGCAGCGCCTATCATCAATGCCCGATGTAAAAATGAAATAGATCGAACCAATTTATTTTAATTAAGTTTTTGCAATATAAGAAACCATCAATTAGGTTCCTGTAATTTTGAAGCATGTCGTTTGAGCAACTCAAAGATCAATTTGAAACGTTATTGGAAACAAGCGATTCTCAGGATATCCGCATCTTTTTGGATGATCAAAACATTAGCGATATAGCCAACCTGGTATATGAATACCCGGATCACGAAAGCAAAATAATTGCCGGCATGTCCGTGCACCGGGCAGCAGGAGTTTTTAAACTTTTAGAATCTCCTACGCAGCAAAGTATCATGCGGCACCTGCCTCCCAACAAAGCCGCAGAATTATTAACTGAATTGCCAGCGGATGACCGCACCTCCTTTTTAGAAGAACTTCCAAGCGATGTGGTGCGGGAGCTTATAAAGCTGCTCGATTACAAAGAACGAAAAATCACCCTGTCGCTTTTGGGCTACCCCGATAATAGTGTGGGTCGTTTGATGACTCCTGACTATGTGTATGTGTATGAAAACAATACCGTAGCGCAGGTGTTGGAAGTAATTAGAAGAGTAGGTAAAAACAGTGAAACCATTGATGTGATCTACGTGATCAACAATAAAGGAGAATTGCTTGATGATATACGAATCCGAGAATTTATATTGGCAAGCCCTGATAAAAAAGTAAGCGAATTAATGGACGACAGGGTAATAGCGCTTAACGTTTTTGATGACCAGGAAGTAGCTAACGAGGTGTTTAAAATGAACAACCGCGTTGCACTCCCCGTGGTAAGCAACAGCAATAAATTATTAGGCATTGTTACTATTGATGATATTTTGTGGGTGGCAAGTGAGGAATTCAGTGAAGACATGCAAAAGATTGGTGGTACTCAGGCACTTGACCTACCTTATTTGGAAATGCCGTTATTAAAACTCTTTAGAAAAAGAGTGGTATGGTTGATCGTTCTTTTTTTGGGAGAAATGCTTACCGCCACCGCTATGGCATTTTTTGAAGATGAAATTGCTAAAGCCGTGGTGCTCGCTCTCTTTGTTCCGCTTATCATTTCAAGTGGGGGCAACAGTGGCTCTCAGGCATCTACTCTTATTATTCAGGCAATGGCTGTGGGAGAAATTACTATTAAAGACTGGTGGAAAGTAATGCGCCGGGAAATAGTAAGTGGTCTCCTTTTAGGTAGTGTACTAGCGAGTATCGGATTCTTACGCATTGCCATTTGGCATACCTTGATACCCACCGTTTATGGTACGCATTGGATGTCCATTGGTATCACCGTGAGTGTTACTCTGCTCGGAGTAGTTCTTTGGGGCACCCTCTGCGGCAGCATGCTGCCTATGATATTAAAACGCCTTGGTGCAGACCCTGCAGTAAGCTCTGCTCCTTTCGTAGCTACCCTTGTAGATGTTACCGGCTTGGTCATCTACTTTTCAGTGGCCTTCTTCATACTAAGCGGAAAGTTGTTGTAGCATTTTTCAATAATGGTTGCTATTTGCAGTTCTGCTATATTTTACTGACTTTCGCTGCGCAAACGATTGCTCAAACAACTACAATTTTAAAAATATATGTGCGGAATAGTAGCCTATATAGGCCCAAGGGAAGCGTATCCTGTAATTTTGAAAGGCCTTAAGCGCCTCGAATACCGAGGGTACGATAGTTCTGGAGTTGCTCTTTTAAATGGTGGTTTAAAAGTGTATAAAAAGAAAGGAAAAGTAGCGGAATTGGAAGAGTTATTACAGGGCGTAGACCTTCATTCCAACATAGGGATTGGCCACACCCGGTGGGCTACCCACGGGGAGCCAAGCGACCGTAATGCACACCCGCATACCTCCAACAACGGCAAACTTTCTATGATCCATAATGGCATCATTGAAAATTATTCTCAGTTAAAACAGGAGCTAACTAAAAAAGGTTATGTTTTTCAAAGCGATACCGATACTGAGGTATTGTTGAATTTTATAGAAGATATCCAAAAAAACAATCAGTGCCCACTAGAAGAAGCCGTTCGCATTGCATTAAAAAGGATTGTTGGTGCTTATGTGATTGTACTGATTGATCAGGAAAATCCGGATACACTTATTGCCGCTCGCAAAGGAAGCCCGCTTGTAATTGGCGTTGGAAAGAATGAGCATTTCCTTGCCTCCGATGCCTCTCCTATTATTGAATACACGAAAGAAGTGGTGTATGTTAATGATTACGAGATCGCCATCATCAAGCCCGACGAATTAATATTAAAAAATCTAGGTAATGAGAGGCAGACTCCTTTTATTACCAAACTTGATATGGAACTAGCCGCTATTGAAAAAGGTGGATATGAGCATTTCATGTTAAAAGAAATTTTTGAGCAACCGCAAACTATTTATGATTGCCTCAGGGGCCGGTTAGATGCAAGTGCAGGTACCATTACCATGAGTGGAGTGGAAAAATATGCAGAGCAAATTATGAACGCTAATCGCATAGTGATGGTGGCTTGCGGTACTAGTTGGCATGCTGGCCTGGTAGCAGAATATATTTTTGAAGAGCTGTGCCGCATTAATGTGGAGGTGGAATATGCCTCAGAATTTCGGTACCGCAATCCGGTAATTCATAAGGGAGATGTGATCATTGCCATCTCCCAAAGCGGGGAAACAGCAGACACTTTAGTAGCTATTGAAAACGCAAAAAAGAAAGGAGCTATTATATTAGGAGTAGTGAATGTAGTTGGTTCCTCTATCGCCCGCATATCTGATGCAGGTGCTTACACGCATGCCGGCCCGGAGATAGGAGTAGCTTCAACCAAAGCGTTTACCGCGCAGCTGGCAGTACTTACCATGATCGCTTTAAAAATTGGGTATCAAAAAGGCGTTTTGGATGGAACACGGTATACAGAGTTATTGAAAGAACTTGATGCTATTCCTGAAAAAGTAGCAGTCATTTTGCAGCAAAACGATAAGATAAAACAACTGGCAGAAAAGTATAAAGATGCACGTGATTTTTTATACCTGGGCCGTGGCTACAATTTTCCGGTAGCCCTTGAAGGAGCTTTAAAATTAAAAGAGATCTCTTATATACATGCGGAAGGATACCCTGCGGCCGAAATGAAGCACGGGCCAATTGCCTTGGTGGATGAAGACTTGCCGGTAGCTATTATTGCCACCAAAGATTCGTATCACGAAAAAGTAATTTCCAATATGCAGGAAATAAAGGCACGCAAGGGAAAAGTAATTGCCGTAATTAATGAAAGTGACGAGCAAAGTATTGCACTGGCAGATGATGTAATAATAGTACCGGATGCAGATGAGATAGTAGCGCCGATGCTAAGCGTAATACCTATGCAACTATTGGCTTATTATATCGGTTTGGCAAAAGGGCTTGATGTAGACAAACCACGTAACCTGGCTAAATCAGTAACAGTAGAATAAATTTCATTCAGCTTACTTTAAGCCTTGCTACATGAACGAGATTAAAAAGAAACCAATAGCCTCTATCGGTTACCATTTTATCAGTGAAATAGACCTGCCGGAAGGTAAAGATGAATACCACCTGCGCAATATGCAGAACAGGAATGGAATTACTTACCGACAGCTGACCGCCTACGAAATAGAGGTGCTGGTACGCAACCGCAACACCTGCAGCAACTGGAATAATTTCCAGGTGTCGGATTCCTTCAATCCGGAATTAGTAAAAAACTGCCGGTTTTACGGCCTCGTTCGTATAGGGAAACTGGAACCCATGTCGCTGGAGTTTCATAATGTATGTGTGCAAGTGGGCATGTATGATAGCACCATCATAAGTTGTGATTTTGGTGATAATGTAGTGATCAATAATGTGAACTATTTATCACATTATATCATTGGCAGCGAAGTTATTTTAAGCAATGTGCATGAAATGCATGTAACCAACCACGCTAAGTTTGGTAATGGAATCATTAAAGAAGGAGAAGATGAAGATATAAGAGTATGGTTGGAGATCTGTAATGAAAATGCAGGTAGAAAAATTTTGCCTTTTAATGGGATGCTTTCCGGCGATGCTTACCTGTGGTCCAAGTACCGGGATGACCATTTATTAATGCAGCGATTTAAAGAATTTACAGAAAAGAAATTTGACAAACAACGCGGCTATTATGGCAAAATAGGAGAACGTACGGTCATAAAAAATACAAGCATTATTAAGGATGTATGGATAGGTACGGATGCCTATATAAAAGGAGCCAACAAGCTTAAAAATTTAACCATCAATTCCTCAGCAGAATCTCATTCACAAATTGGCGAAGGCTGTGAGATGGTGAATGGTATCATTGGTTTTGGCTGCCGTGCTTTTTATGGCATAAAAGCAGTACGCTTTATTATGGCCTCACATTCTCAGTTGAAATATGGAGCCCGGTTGATCAATTCATATTTAGGAAACAACTCTACTATTTCTTGCTGTGAGGTCTTGAATTCGCTAATTTTCCCGGCACATGAACAGCACCACAATAATTCATTTTTGTGCGCTGCCACCGTAATGGGACAAAGCAATATGGCGGCTGGAGCTACAATAGGTTCTAACCACAACAGCCGGGCTGCCGATGGTGAAATACTTGCAGGACGTGGCTTTTGGCCCGGACTATGCGTTAGCTTAAAGCACAATTCAAAATTTGCATCCTTCACGCTTATTGCCAAAGGCGATTACTCGGCAGAGTTGAATATTCCATTACCCTTTAGCCTCATAAGCAACGATGTAGCCAATAACAAATTGGTCATCATGCCCGCTTATTGGTTTATGTATAATATGTATGCACTGGCAAGAAACGCTCAGAAATACGTAGATAGAGATAAACGGACCCATAAACTCCAGCATTTTGAATACTATTTTTTAGCTCCCGATAGTGTGAATGAATTATTTACCGGCTTGGATTTGTTAGCCACTTTTGTAGGCAACGCTTCTTTAAAAAACAGTATCAATTTTTCTGAAGAATCTTCCACGGTGATTGGCAAAAAATTATTAGAAGAAGAAAATCCCTTAATTAAATCATTAAACATAAAAGCACACGAATTTGAAAATAGCAACCGGGAAGTAGAGATAGTGAAAGTGCAGGAAGCTTATTCAATTTATAAAAGATTGATCATTTATTACGGAGTATTGGAATTACTTTACTTTGTAGAAAAGCATGCTATTGATTCATGGGAACTTTTAAAAGAAGCCTTACCCGCGCAACCGATACGCAATAAATGGCACAACATCGGCGGCCAGTTGATACCTGAGCAATCCTTGGAAACCTTACTAAGCAACATACGCGAGAACAACGTAAGGGGATGGGAAGAAGTACATCAATTTTATGGAGAAAATAGTTTTGCTTATCAGGAGCAAAAGGTGCAACATGCCTATGCCTCCATGCTGGAACTGTTGCAAATGAGCCCGAATGAATTGACCGTTTCCATCTTTACTCAATTACTGCAACAGGCATTAGAAACGAAAGAGTGGATGGTATCAAACATCTATACATCAAGAGCAAAGGATTATCAAAGTAGTTTTAGAAAGATGATGTATGATAATGAGGAAGAAATGGAAGAGGTAGTGGGTAGGTTAGCGGATAATATTTTTATAAAACAGCAGGACGAGGAATTGAAAAGTTTTAAAGAAAAAATCAACGTATTTTCTCAAATAATAACTAAAGAAAAAATCCCACAGTAAGTGGGATTTTTTAATTTTTACAATCGTTTATTTCGGCTCCTTAGTTACATTGGCATCTAATAATTGCGCACCTGATTTTTGTAAAACAGTCCCAATTTCTTTTATGGAAACTGCCTCGGATAAAACCGAAAGCAACGCTCCGTAATAGGCCTGCTCTTTTGGTGGCAGCGGTTGCGGATTTAAAAACACTTCTTCAAAACCGCTGGTAACCGTTAACCAGGGAACAGGGTCCGGCTCAAAATGCGGATGAGGCCAGGTTGGGCACCAATCATCATCATCATAACTCATGGCTTTGGAACCGGAAACAAATAACTTTTTTCCGGCTGATTGAAGTTCCTTGGCAATCCGCGCATCTTTAATTCCCGGAACAATAGCTTTTACAATCATAGCGGCCATTACATCCCGGGTTCCTACCGAAATCTTAGCCACATGAGGATGAATAATTTCCCAGAGCCTTGGATTAAGGCGTGCCAGGTAGCTTAAAAAAGCAACTTTGGAAGATAGGTTCATAATCGTAAGTTTTAAGGTTGAAAAAAATGGAAAAAGAAAAACGGGCAGGCATCTAAAAGATATAAAAATTTTTTATAATAAGAAAATCTTTTAATTCCCTTTAATTAAATAGATAATGTATGGACCTGCCTCAAACTGACCAGCAGAAATGAAAGCAATACAAATCTTTTAATTAATTAAAACGTAGGTATTGACTACTTATATTTTAGCAGAAGAAGCGAACGTTATGAAGCTGGCGAGGGGATCAAATAAAATATTATAACCTTTTATAATTTGCGATGACGGATATTAATGGAGATGGTTATTTTGCATATCTAGTTAAAAGGCCAAGGCTTTCTGCAAGGCATTTTTAATCCAATATATTTTTTATAAAATAGCTTTCACTGCTCCTTCGCCATATAGACCACCTGATTAAATACTGGGTAATTAATCATTTTTTAAAACAGGGAACAGTCCTATTTTTTACGGAAAAAGATGCGCACCGGAACTCCTTTAAAATTGAATTCTTCCCGAAGTTTATTTTCCAAATAGTTGCGATAAGGAGTTTTTATATCATCAGGATAATTGCAGAAAAATGCAAAAGAAGGAACGAGTGTTGGCAACT
>JBDSBL010000249.1:0-22380 GCA_039921625.1 Chitinophagaceae bacterium | reverse complement strand
GAGCCTATAAGATCACCGCTTTTTTCAAGGCGTCTTTTTATAGTAGCAATCACTGGTGCAGAATTCCCTTTTTTTAAACTTTTAGCCGACGTTGTAATAGGTTGCCATCCGCCACTTTTAGCGATCTCATAATACCGCCCAAGCTGTTCTTTTAAAAGTTTATACGGCTTATTTACATCATCAAAATATTTGTTGTCTTTATGTTTTTTATTCAAGATAGAATCTGCAAGAACCAGAACATCCTCTTTTTTGCGGGGTACAAAACGCTCCATTTCCTTGCGCTTCACAAAGCCATCTTCGTACGCATTTAAGGTATACAATATAAAGTGTTGGGTTAAAGCAAACTCTGTTGCCAAAAACGATTTATCTGAAGTATTTACTTTTAAATCTTCTTCAGCAATCAGTTTTTCCATCCTTTTATTTAATGCCTTATCATTAAGTATAGTGTCCTTGCTTGATGAGTTATGATATTCGTGCAGGTTCCAAAAACCACGTGCCTGCTCAGTGAGTCCATTAGATGAAAACCAGGCATACTGATAATTACGTGCATTATAAAAACTTCTTATTCTGCGGGTTAATGAATCAGGAATCTTTTTATCCTTAAAAAAAAATTCCATGGACAGGCTGTCTAAAAAAAGATCGTTATAGGCATTGGCGGTAGTAATGCCAATGTCCCTTTTAGTAATTTTTTTTTCTGTCTTGTTTTGGGTTTCCCCATTGCTGCTAGTACTGGTAGTAGTGGTGCTGTCTTGCGCATTGCAGGCAGCTAGAAAAGAACAAATTACAATAGAGTAGGATAATATTTTCTTCATATTGATGAGATTTTTTACAAAAGCTATGCCTAATGATTTGGGTATTTAGTTAAAAGGGATTGCTTGGAGCCAAAAGTATAGCCGTATTCATTTTAAAATAATAAAATAATTAATAGTGCTGCACCAATGATTCAATTAATGGGAATATTTTATAGTGAAGAGTTGCAAAATGTTGATTTTGGTCTAATGCAACAGAAGTTGTTGCCCTTTGTAAACAGTTTGTACTTTTCTTTAACCCTTTTCATGGAAACTTACTTGCCCTCTAAATTGGCAATTTATTGCCATCCCCTTACCTTTGCAGCCTAAAATTAAGAAACTGTTGATTTTCAATAGTTTGTTACAATAATTCTTCTTTAAAAGCAGGTTATGGCAAAAGTTGGTAAGGTTAAACAAATTATTGGTGCTGTGGTGGACGTTCAGTTCAAGGACAGCCTTCCGGAAATTTATAACGCATTGGAAATCAAACGAGACAACGGAGATATCCTGGTATTGGAAGTGCAAAATCACCTAGGTGAGGACAGCGTTCGAACCATTGCTATGGATGGAACTGAAGGATTAGTGCGTGGTATAGATGTAGTAGATACCGGTTCACCCATCACTATGCCAGTTGGCGAAGCCATTAAAGGCCGCCTTTTTAATGTAACCGGTGATCCAATTGATGGATTGCCACCCGTGCCAAAAGTAGGAGGCCGCCCAATTCATAGTAAGCCGCCTGCATTTGAAAATCTTTCAACTGCTTCCGAAATATTATTTACCGGTATTAAAGTTATTGATCTTATTGAGCCTTATTCTAAAGGAGGTAAAATTGGACTTTTTGGTGGTGCCGGTGTAGGTAAAACCGTATTGATTCAGGAATTGATCAATAATATAGCAAAAGCGTACGCAGGTGTGTCCGTATTTGCAGGTGTAGGTGAGCGTACCCGTGAGGGAAATGACCTGATGCGTGAGATGATTGAAGCGGGCATTATGAATTATGGTGAAGCCTTCAAGCACAGCATGGAAGAAGGTGGATGGGACCTGAGTAAGGTGGATTTGAATGAATTAAAAGAATCAAAAGCAACCTTTGTTTTTGGACAAATGAACGAACCTCCCGGTGCCCGTGCCCGTGTAGCCTTATCTGGTTTAACCATTGCGGAATATTATCGTGATGGGGATGGACAAGGTAAAGGACGTGACATCTTATTTTTCGTAGATAATATATTTCGTTTTACTCAAGCCGGTTCAGAAGTATCCGCTCTTTTAGGCCGTATGCCATCTGCGGTTGGTTATCAGCCAACTCTTGCCACAGAAATGGGAATCATGCAAGAGCGAATCACTTCTACAAAAAACGGATCCATTACTTCAGTGCAAGCAGTATATGTACCTGCAGATGATTTAACCGATCCGGCGCCGGCAACAACCTTTGCCCACCTGGATGCGACAACCGTACTTTCTCGTAAAATTGCTGACTTAGGTATCTATCCTGCGGTAGACCCCTTGGATTCTACTTCAAGAATTTTAACGCCAAAAATTGTTGGTGACCTTCATTATAATTGTGCCAACCGGGTAAAATTGATTTTGCAGCGGTACAAAGAATTGCAGGATATTATTGCTATTCTTGGTTTGGATGAATTAAGTGATGAAGATAAATTAACGGTATCCCGTGCCCGCCGAGTTCAGCGTTTCTTATCACAGCCTTTCCACGTGGCAGAAGCCTTTACCGGATTGAAAGGTGTGTTGGTTCCTATTGAAGAAACGATTCGCGGATTCAACATGATCATGGATGGAGAAGTAGATGAATATCCTGAAGCGGCTTTTAACCTGGTAGGTTCTATTGATGATGCTATTGAAAAAGGAAAGAAGTTATTGTCTCAGGCACAAGGATAAATTATAAGATTTTAGTACTATGACCTTAGAAATATTAACTCCGGAACGAAAATTATTTAGTGGCGAAGTGTATGGAGTGCAAATGCCGGGCATCAGTGGCTCTTTTGAAGTGCTGGACAAACATGCTCCACTAATCAGCGCACTTAAAGCTGGCCGTGTAAAAGTATTACGCGATAAGCAGGCCCACTCTACTTATTTTGATATTCAAGGAGGTTTTGTAGAAGTATTAAATAATAAAGTGACGGTGTTGGTGGAAGGTGCTACTGTAGTATCTTAATAGGCTATAAATATTTTAAAAGCTGTTGCCAAAAGCAACAGCTTTTTTTATAATTATAGTTTTGGGAATAACAATCACAATAAATAGGTACCTAATTCAATTGCGGATCGATCGGAAAGTTGATCATCATTTCATAATCTCCACCCATGTGCTTCAGGGAATCTTTCCAAATTTCTTCTGCATTATTGTGAAATAGAAGTTTGCGGGAGGCAGCTACAGTAAGCCAGGTTTTTTCGTTCATCTCGATCTCTAACTGTCCCTTGCTCCATCCGCTATATCCTATGTAAAAACGGATTTTGTCTGCGTCATATTTGCCGCTGTTGATAAGGTCAACCACTGCATCAAAATCGCCACCCCACCAGATGCCTTTTAGTACTTCCACGCCTCCAGAAATTTTTTCAGGGTACTTGTGCAAAAAGTGAATGGTATTCATTTGCACCGGGCCACCATAATACACCGGAAGTTTGTGCCCTTCTACTTCTGGCAGCAGTTCATCAAGTGTATTTTCAAATTGTCTGTTTAAAACAAATCCTATGCTGCCGTCATCGTGGTGCTCGGTAAGAAATACTACAGTGCGCATGAAGTTAGGATCTTTTAAAAACGGGTCGGCTATCAAAAGCACTCCTGCTGCTGGCGGTACCATATTATGAGTTCTATTTATAAGTGAAACAAAAGGTTCCTTATAAATGATATTAATCTTATGCCATGATAAACCTTTTTGGCGCAATATTTTTGTAAACCCATTTTATTTCTTCATTTTGTAACTCGTGAAAAAGATTTTCCCCATTATCATTGCGCTCATTACCCTGTCGCTTATAGGCATCATCATGATTCAAATTTCCTGGCTAAAAAACATGCAGGAATTAAAAGAAGATCAGGTATATCAAAAAGTGAATGATGCTACCACGGTAGTAGGAGAAGACCTGGCCCAACATAAAGGAACCGTACTAAGTCCCAACAAATTAATACCTCCATTTGGCAATGACTTTTCGTTTGAATTGTCCCGCCCATATTCAGTAGGACAACGGTTTACGACACAAGAACTGGCACAAAAAATCAGTACTGCTTTTGCCAACCATGATATGAAAAATATTCCATTTGAATTTGGGCTTGCCACTTTTTCTACCGGCGAAATTGGATACATGGAGCGGCAGTCTCCCAACTTTGCAGCTTGGTATACAGATAGTGTGCAGCACAAGCCTTTTGTGTATCAACTAATACCTCCGAGTGGCAGTGCGGCGGAAAACCTGGCGGCAGACGAGGTATTGATTATAGTAGTACCCACTATCAGGAATATTGTATTCAGAGACCTTCGGCCCAATATTGCTATTGCCATTTTATTCACGTTGATCATCTTCACGGCTTTCTTTTTAACGGTACGTACCATGCTGCGGCAGAAAAAAATGAGCGAAATAAAAAATGATTTTATCAACAACATGACGCATGAATTTAAAACTCCTATAGCCACCATTTCCTTAGCGGTAGATGCACTGCGCAATCAGAAGGTAATGGACGATAAAAAGAAAATGACTTTTTTCAGCGACATTATTAAAGAAGAAAATCAACGCATGAACCGCCAGGTGGAAACGATTTTAAAATCAGCGCTGATGGACCGGCAGGAGATACAATTAAACCTGAAACCCCTGCACCTGCAGCCATTGATACAGGATGTGGCTGATAACTTCGTGCTCCGTATGCAGGAAAAAAATGGTTCATTGGAACTTCACCTCGATGCTGCAAATGATTTGATAGAAGCAGATGAAGTACATATTTCCAACCTCATTAACAACTTAATGGATAATGCAGTGAAGTATGCTAAAGATGATGTGCCGCCAAAAGTTATTGTGACCACTACTTCCAATGCAAAAAAATTAACCATCAAAATTGAGGACAATGGCATTGGCATGAACCGCGAAACACTTAAAAGAATTTTCGAAAAATTTTATAGAGCACACACAGGTAATGTGCACAATGTAAAAGGCTTCGGCCTTGGATTAAGCTATGTAGATGATATAGTGGAAGCACACGGGGGCACAATAAAAGCAGATAGCGTGTTGGGGAAAGGAAGCAGTTTTATAATTGAGTTTTTTCTTAAAAAAGCTTAATCTTTTCTCCACAATAAACTACTGTCTCCATAGCTTAAAAATCGGTAGCCATTTTCCAATGCATGATCATATACTTTTTTCCATCCCTCTCCTATAAAGGCAGCTACCAAAAGTAAAAGGGTGGAGCGAGGTTGATGAAAATTAGTGATTAGGGCCTGGGCAGATCGAAAGGTATACCCCGGCATAATGAGCAAACTCGTTCTGCAGGTTAATGATTCTTTTCCTGACCGCTCAAGATGCGCCACCAATAGGGATAGACTTTCTTGATACGAAAGATCATTGGGCAGATGGTACGCCTCCCACTGTCCTAATTTAAAAATGGACTCTGAATTATTTTCTCTCAATTTTATTCCCAACCAGTATAAAGTTTCCAATGTACGGAGGGAGGTAGTGCCTGCAGCTGTTATAAACGGCGCATTGATAAGATCAATTAATGATTTTTTTGAAATTATAAAATCTTCTCCGTGCATTAGGTGACCTGCAATAGTTTCAGACGTTACCGGCTTAAAAGTGCCTGCCCCTACATGTAGTGTAATATAGGTTGGTTGAATATTTTTTTCAGAAAGTTTGTGAAGCACTGAATCTGTAAAATGCAATGAAGCAGTAGGGGCCGCAACAGAGCCCTGATGCTGCGCAAAAATGGTTTGATACCTATTGGCATCTTCTTCCTCTGCTTTACGTTTCATATACGGAGGCAGCGGTATGGCCCCTGCGGCATGAAGCACTTCTGCAAAAGTAAAATCATCGGTCCACGAAAAGGAAATAAGAAAACTGCCTTCTAAACGAGAGACAAAAGAAGCTGAAAGGGTGACTGAAGTGTTTTCTATCTGTATCTTTTTTTCCAACACCAACCCGTGCTTCCATTTAGCAGCGCCACCTATGAGGCAATGCCAGGTAGTTTGACTGGTTTGCATCAGGGCCATAGAAATGTCGGAGGTTTCTTTAGGCTCAAGGCAAAAAATTTCAATGGTGCCTCCACTGTCTTTTTGGAAAAAAATACGGGCCTCTATTACTTTGGTATCATTCAAAACAAGCCTTGAATTGGAAGGCAAATAGGATGCAATGTTTTTAAAATGAGCATCCGTCATTTGCCCTTCTTCCACTATTAAAAGCCGTGATCTATCTCTTTCTTCTAAAGGATGGCTGGCAATAAATGACGAGGGAAGATTGTAATCGTAATGGCTTATGGATACATCGGGGGGGTCGTTTTTCATGCGGCTAACTGCAGCAATTTTGCTTTACTTTTTGGGTTTAATAATTTATATCCACACAATTTTAAAGGTTATCCACAGCTCATTCACAGTTTTTTTCTAATTAAATTTTTTTTTGCTGTGAAACATAGTGAAATCAACACAAAGAGACACTAAAATAGTGTGGATAAAAGAAACCTTTTAATAAAGAAATTGAAAGTGGTAAAAAGTGTTATTTTGTGTCAAGTTCTAGCATTTCATACCTAATTTATTTAAACATGGCAGGATTTCTTGGCGAATATGAAGCAACGGTTGATGCAAAAGGAAGATTCCTTTTGCCTGCCGGCTTCAAGCGTCAATTGCCTGAAGGTGAAATTACAACTTTTGTTATCAACCGGGGTTTTGAAAAGTGCTTAAGCCTTTATCCAAAAAAAAGCTGGGACCCGCTCTACGACCGCATTAGCAACTTGAATGATTTCGATCCTAAGGTCCGTGAATTCAGAAGATTTTTTTTGAATGGTGCAATTGAAGTGGAACTAGACAGCGCAGGAAGAATTTTGATCCCACAGAATTTAAAAGAATACGCCGGCTTAGGAAAAGATATAGTGCTTGCCGCGGCGGTAGATAAAATAGAGATCTGGGATAAAGAAAAATACCAACAGTTCTTTGAATCTTATTCACCCGATGATTTCAGTGCGCTGGCACAACAGGTGATGGTAAAAAATGGCGGAGAAGGAAAAGACCTATTAAAATAGTAACCCTTTTTAAAATACTGAAGCATTGACCTCTGCCCCTTACCATATTCCCGTGCTGCTAAATGAAGTCATTGCTTATTTGCAGATAAAGCCCAAAGGGGTTTATGTGGATTGCACTTTTGGCGGTGGGGGACATAGCAAGGCAATTTTGGAAAAGCTTGGTCCTAACGGAAAACTAATTGCCTTTGACCAGGATGAAGATGCGCGGCAAAATATACCAGAAGATGACCGCATCACTTTTGTACCGCACAACTTCCGGCACCTTAAGCGCTTTTTGCAGTTGTATGGAATAAAAGAAGTAGATGGTTTATTGGCAGATTTGGGGGTAAGCAGCCATCAGTTTGATGAAGGAAGCCGTGGTTTTTCTACCCGCTTTGATGCTGCGCTGGATATGAGAATGGACCAACGTCAAACGCAGACCGCTTTTTCTGTTTTGAATACTAAAAGCGAGCTTGAATTGCACAAAATGTTTGAGCAATATGGGGAAGTAACCAATGCAAAAACACTTGCGAGAACCATTGTGGCTATAAGAAGAACTACTTCTTTGCAGACAATTGATGGCTTTAAAAACGGGGTGCAATCAATAGTGAAGGGAAATCCGGCTAAATATTTTGCGCAGGTTTTTCAGGCCTTGCGGCTGGAGGTGAATGATGAATTGGGTTCTTTAAAAGAAATGCTGGAGCAACTGCCGCAAGTACTAAAGCCAGGAGGAAGGGTAGCGGTGATCACCTTTCATTCCTTAGAGGATCGCTTGGTAAAAACATTCTTTAAGCAGGGAACTTTTGAATTGCCGGAAGAGCATCCTTTTGAAAGCACAAAATTCAATAACCCTTTGAAAGCGGTGACTAAGAAACCGTTGGAAGCAACAGAAGAAGAACGAAAGCAAAATCCGAGATCAAGAAGTGCAAAGCTTAGAGTGGCTGAAAAAATATAATGAGTGTAAGATGTACGGATGCTGATGAAAGTTCCAAAAGTACAAGTGAGTGACACAACAAATGTGGAATAGAATTTCAAAAGCCGGTAACAAAAAAAAATAAAAAATGGCGCTATGGAGCCTGTAAAAAAAGATAGAAAAATGAACTGGAAGCGATGGCTGAATTATCAGTCCATCATCAACCAGATGCCGTTTTTTCTTTTTTTAGCAGCGCTGGCGGTGGTTTATATATACAATGGGCACCATGCTGATAAACTGACCCGCGAAATATCGAAAACTACCAGAGAATTGAAAGAGCTGCAGTATGAATACAAAACAGTAAAAGGAGATGTGCTTTTTCGCAGCAAGCAAAGTGAGGTAGTGAAAGCCGTGGAGCCTTTGGGCTTAAAAGAATTAACCAATGCTCCAGTCATTTTGATTGACAGCAGTCAGCTAAACAATTAAAACAGTAAGAGAAAGAAGTGGAAGTGAAACGCGACATATTGTGGAGAGTTTACTTAAGCTTTATTGGTATTGTAGTACTGAGTTTCATTGTGCTGGGCCGTGCTGTATACATACAAAGAGTACAAGGTGATTACTGGAGAAATATGAGCGACAGTATGCACCAGAAGTATGTAGGGCTGGATGCAGAACGCGGAACTATCTACAGCGAGGACGAACAAATGCTCAGTACGTCCATTCCATTTTTTGATATTTATATTGACTTTGGTGCCCAGGGATTGCGGGATAAAAGTGGCAAACGCTTTAAAGAAAATGTAGATTCTTTTGCCATTGCATTGGCAGATTATTTTGGCGATAAAACAACTGCAGAATACAAAAAAGAACTACGCCTTGGCTACAACGAAACCAACCGGTATTACCTTCTTAAAAAAGGACTTTCTTTTGATCAATACAAAGCATTTCGAGATTTTCCTTTAGCCCGGATGGGTAGAAACAAAAGCGGCATTATAGCAGAAGTAAAAACAAAAAGATTGAATCCATATGGATTATTAGCCCGTAGAACCATTGGTCTTGCCCGCGAAAATGCACAAAATGTAGGACTGGAAAGAACTTACGATACTTTGCTCAAAGGCAATGCAGGTCAGCGTTTGGTGCGTTTCATATCCGGGGGAGCTTATGTGCCGGTAGAAGGTTATGAAATTGATCCTGAAAATGGAAAAGACATTATTACTACACTGGATGTAAACATACAGGACATAGCCGAGAACGCATTAATGAAGATGTTGGTGCAAAGTAAGTCCCAATACGGTACGTGCATTGTAATGGAAACGGCTACAGGAAAGATAAAGGCCATTGCCAATCTTGGCGAAAGCAAAAACGGTAATTATGAAGAAGACCTCAATTATGCATTGCGCACCACAGAGCCTGGCTCCACTATAAAATTAGCCACCCTGCTGGCAGTGCTGGATGCAGGTAGCAGTAAAGTAACCGACCTGGTAGATGTAGGTACTACGGGCAATGCTTTTGTAGGCACTCGCAACGTTACGGATGCTGAAAGAGCGCCCAAACCTGTATTAACAGTACGTGAATGTTTTGCGCATAGTAGCAATGTAGGCATGAGCAAACTAGCCTTCAAAGCCTTTGCAACTAACCCCCTTGAATTTAAAAATTACCTGCAAAAATTTCATTTGGACAAACGCACCGGCATTGGTTTGATTGGTGAAGAAGCCCCGGTATTGCCGCACTGGAAAAAAAATAAAGAAGGGTTGACAGATATGTTAACCATGAGTTTTGGGTATGCTATAAAAGTAAGCCCCTTACAAACCTTGATGCTGTATAATGCCATTGCCAATGGTGGCAAAATGATGAAGCCCTACCTGGTAAACAGCATCAGGAGCAATGGAGTGACGGTGACGCAGTTTGAACCAACCGTTTTGGATGAAGCCATTTGCAAACCTTCCATTGTAAAAGCAGCGCAGCAGTGTATGGAGGCAGTAGTGACGGAAGGCACAGCCAAAGGCATTTTTAAAGATTCTCCTTTTTTAGTAGCGGGCAAAACGGGTACAGCTCACGTGTCGGATGGTCCTATAAAATATGGCGATGGTATGTATCAGGCTTCCTTTGTTGGATATTTTCCTGCGGATAAGCCGGAATATACCTGCATAGTTTTAGTGAGAACAAAACCTCATGCGGCCATCCACTATGGTGGTCAGTTAGCTGCCCCGGTATTTAAAGAAATAGCCAATAAGTTGTACGCTATGTACGTGCAAAAAAAGAAAAAAACTCCAGTACCTATTGTTAAGGACAGTGTAGCCCGAATGTATGCAGGGTTCACAAATGATGTGGAGCAAGTGCTAAAACAATTAAAGGTTCCTTATAAAGATTCATCATCAAAAAGCGGATGGGGAGTAATGGCTGCAGGGTATGCAGGGGCAGTGGTAAAGCCCGCTACCATGTATAAAAAATGGATGCCGGACGTTCGCAATATGACCCTAAGAGATGCTTTGTATCTCTTGGAAAATTTAAATGTAAAGGTATCTGTAAAAGGCAAGGGCAAAGTGATCATGCAGGATAAAGTACCTGGATCTGCCTTATTAAAAAATGAAGAAATAACTCTTTTATTAA
This sequence comes from Chitinophagaceae bacterium, assembly GCA_039921625.1. Taxonomy (GTDB): domain Bacteria; phylum Bacteroidota; class Bacteroidia; order Chitinophagales; family Chitinophagaceae; genus Flavisolibacter. The sequence goes on along the minus strand of JBDSBL010000249.1, from coordinate 11,876 downwards.
ATTGAAGCAACTAGCAGACATATTATACAAAGTGCCCATCACAGCTATCACCGGTACTACGGGTGTGGCTATAAGTGATGTGCAAATTGATTCCCGCAAAGTGCAAAAGGGAACGCTGTTTATTGCAGTAAAAGGCACTGAGTCTGATGGTCATCAGTTTATTGCAAAAGCAGCAGCGGCAGGGGCAGTTGCCGTTCTTTGCGAGGCATTACCAAAAGAGATTGATTCGGCTATTACCTATGTGCAAACAGCAAACAGTGCTATAGCAGCGGGCATGGTAGCACATAATTTTTATAACCAACCTTCCACCAAATTTAAGCTGGTAGGGGTAACAGGTACCAATGGAAAAACAACCATTGCTACATTGCTCTATAAATTATTTACTTCCTTAGGATATGATTGCGGCCTGGTAAGTACGGTAGAAAATGTAATTGCCGGCAATGTAATTCCATCTACTCATACAACCCCGGATGCAGTAGCATTAAATTTTTTACTAAACCAAATGGTGACTGCTTCTTGCCAATTTGTGTTTATGGAAGTAAGCTCACATGCGGTACACCAGCAACGCATTGCCGGGTTGCATTTTGCCGGAGGCATCTTTAGCAACATTACCCATGACCACCTGGATTATCACAAAACATTTGACGAATATATAAAAGCAAAAAAAGGATTTTTTGATGCGCTGCCTCATTCCTCTTTTGCGCTTACCAACCTTGATGATAAGCGGGGCCCGGTAATGTTGCAAAATACAGCTGCTAAAAAATTATCCTATAGCCTCCGTACAGTTGCTGATTTCAAAGGAAAGATTTTAGAGAATAGTTTAGGTGGTTTGGTAATGCTGATCAATGAGCAGGAAGTGCATTTTCGATTGATTGGAGAATTTAATGCATACAATCTGTTAGCCGTGTATGGTGCGGCTATCAGCCTGGGTGAAAGTAAAGAAGATGTGTTGCGCTACTTAAGTAATACTACCGGAGCGGAAGGTCGTTTTGATTATACTATTTCACCTATTGATAAAATTATTGGCATTATAGATTATGCACACACACCGGATGCATTGATCAATGTACTGGGTACTATAAAAAAATTAAAAAAAGGTGATGAGCAGGTTATTACGGTGGTAGGCTGTGGTGGCGACCGTGATAAAACGAAGCGGCCTATTATGGCAGAAGTAGCGTGTGCGCATAGCGATAAAGTAATATTTACAAGCGACAATCCGCGCAGTGAAGACCCGTTGGAAATATTAGCTGATATGGAGAAGGGATTAAATATTGCGGCGCACAAAAAATTTATTTCCATGCCCGACAGAAAGCAAGCTATAAAGACTGCCATCAGCATGGCCAAGCCGGAAGACATCGTATTGGTAGCGGGAAAAGGACATGAAAAATACCAGGAGATAAAAGGAGTAAAACACCACTTTGATGATAAAGAAATATTGATGGAAATGTTTGAAATGCTGGAGAAGTAAGCAGAGGTGAATTCTTTTTTTGGATGATTTAAAAATGGAAGAATAAAATAGTAATCGCAAAACAAAAATAATAACGAATGCTGTATCACTTATTTGAATGGTTTAAAACTGAAGGCATCCGCTTCCCGGGAAGTGCGTTGTTTCAGTTCATCACGTTCAGGGTGTTACTGGCCGTTATCTTATCTCTGTTTATTTCTACTTTTTACGGAAAAAAGATCATTAATTTTTTAAAGCGAAAACAGATTGGTGAATCGGTAAGGGACCTGGGCTTGGCCGGTGAGCAGCAAAAGAAAGGCACGCCAACAATGGGTGGCATCATCATCATTTTAGCTATTTTAATTCCTACCCTGTTGTTGGCCAATTTAGGAAAAGTATATGTGCGGCTGATGATCTTGAGTACGGTTTGGTTAGGGGTCATTGGCTTTGTAGATGACTACTTAAAAATAAGATCTAAAAAGAGAGCGCAGGAAAAGGGCATCAATTATAAAAAAGGCGATGATGATGGACTGGCAGGCAAGGCAAAAATTTTTGGACAGATCGTTTTAGGAATTATAATAGGGGCTACCCTTTGGTTCAATTCTAATGTACAAACCTGGAGAGAGTATTCCGGCAACAAGCCTCCTGCTGATGCCATTATCAAAGACATTAATGGGCATAGGAAAATATTTGTTCCCACTAAAGTACCCGTGACAACTATCCCGTTTGTAAAAAACCATGAGTTTAATTATTCAAAATTATTACCTGAATCACTACGCTCTTATTCCTACATTCTCTACATACTCATTGTCATTTTTATTATTACTGCCGTTTCCAACGGATCAAATATCACGGATGGATTGGATGGATTAGCTACCGGTGTTTCTGCCATCATAGCCATGTGCTTAGGCATATTTGCCTATGCCAGTGGCAGTTTTTTGGTGGCCGATTATTTAAATATAATGTACATACCAAACCTTGGAGAACTGTCCATATTTATAGGAGCCATGATTGGGTCATGCATTGGATTTTTGTGGTACAACTCTTACCCGGCGCAGGTTTTCATGGGTGATACCGGAAGCCTTTCTTTAGGAGGCATCATTGCAGCACTTGCTATTATAGTACATAAAGAATTATTGATACCAATTTTTTGCGGAGTATTTCTGGTTGAAAATTTAAGCGTGGTAGCACAGGTAGGATATTTTAAATACACCAAAAGAAAGTATGGTGAAGGGCGAAGGATTTTATTAATGAGTCCCTTGCATCATCATTATCAAAAGAAAGGATATCATGAAGCAAAAATTGCCATTCGCTTTTGGATTGTGACGGTTGCCTGCGTGGTTCTTTCGATAGTAACCTTAAAACTGAGATAAAAATATTGGCAGGATATACTGCATACTATGACAAGCCGAATGACTCGTTTCATTTAACAGGATGTAATACAGATGAAGAACCAACCCATAACGGGTGCAAGCTAACGGAATGAAAAGATTGGTGATTTTAGGAGGAGGAGAAAGTGGAGTAGGAGCCGCTTTATTGGGAAAGCAAAAAGGTTATGATGTTTTTTTATTTGATGAAAGTTCTTTGAAAAAAGGTTATCGCAAAGAGTTAGTGGATGCCGCCATTCCTTTCAGCGAAGGAAGGGCAACTGAGGAAGAAATTCTATCTGCAGATGAAGTAGTGAAAAGCCCGGGCATTGGTGAAAAAAATGAGTGGGTTAAAAAGATTCGGGCTAAAGGCATTTCCATTATCTCTGAAATTGAATTGGCTTTTCGCTACAAAGGTGATAGTAAAATAGTAGCCATCACCGGGAGCAATGGGAAAAGCACCACCACCGCTTTGGCATTCCATATATACAAACATGGCGGGTTGGATGCCGCATTGGTGGGCAACATTGGGTACTCATTTGCCAAACAGGTGGCCGAAGATCCAAAACCGTTGTACGTAGCGGAGTTAAGTAGTTTTCAATTAGATGATATAAAAACATTCAGACCAGACATAGCTATTTTATTAAACATTACAGAAGACCATTTAGACCGTTATGATTACCAATTTGACAAATACATCCGCAGCAAATTTCGGATAGCGATGAACCAGATTTCAACAGATTATTTTATTTACAATTTAGACGATGAGATCATCACAAAATATTTACCAGAACAGAACATTTTATCAAACCTAATACCGATCAGCATGAAGCAGGAAGTGAAAAAAGGCGCTTATATAAAAGACGAGGAACTGAACATCAATATAGGAGGTGAGCAGCAATCAATGAGCGTGTACGATTTTGCATTAAAAGGAAAACACAATCAATATAATACCATGGCAGCAGGTGTGGCAGGAGCAACGATGGATATAAGAAAGAATAAAATTCGCGAAGCGGTACAAACCTTCACAAGTTTGGAACACCGCATGGAGACTGTGCTGACGGTGCGGGGCGTAGAATTCATCAACGATAGTAAAGCCACTAATGTAAACTCCACCTGGTATGCTTTAGAAAGCATGACCAAACCAGCCATTTTAATATTGGGTGGTGTGGACAAAGGCAATGATTATTCACTGATAAAAGAACTGGTGAAAGATAAAGTAAAAGCTATTGTATGTATGGGAATCAACAACCAAAAAATACATGATGCTTTTGATGGTGAGGTAAAAGTGGTAGATACCGGCAGTGCAGAAAATGCGGTACGGCAGGCTTATGAATTAGCCACCATAGGTGATGTTGTTTTGTTAAGTCCGGCTTGCGCTTCTTTTGATTTATTTAAAAATTATGAAGACCGTGGAGCTCAATTTAAAGAAGCTGTAAAAAATTTATGAGTCAGGTAGAAGACATACGTTTTGCAGATCTTGCCCAATTAAAAGGCGCCGCTTTTATTAAAAATACAAAGGGTGATAAGGTTATTTGGGGAACGGTCTTTTTGTTGGTACTGGTGTCCTTGTTGGTAGTATATAGTGCTACGGGGTCGCTGGCATACAAGATGTATAAAGGCAACACAGAAGTGTACCTTTTCAAGCAAATAGCTTTTATTGCTATTGGCTTTTGCATTATTTATTTTGCCCACCGGGTTAATTATACCATTTATTCCAAGGTGGCTAAAATTCTATTCCTTTTTTCAATCCCACTCTTGTTCTACACCTTGTTCTTTGGTGTCACACTCAATGAAGGAAGCCGCTGGATCAAATTGCCCATCATCAATATGACGATGCAAACTTCTGATTTGGCCAAGCTCGCTCTCTTCATGTTCCTCGCCCGGTTGCTAAGCCGCAAGCAAGGAAAAATAAAAGATTTTAAAAAAGGTTTTTTACCGGTAATAATACCAGTGGCTGTCACTTGTATGTTGATTGCACCTGCAAACTTATCCACGGCTTTATTGCTAGGCAGCAGTTGCATGGTATTGCTTTTTATTGGCAGAGTACAAGCCAAACATTTGCTTCTTACTATTGGAGTGGCTATGATTCCAGTGCTATTTCTGATCATGGCTGCTGTTATCAAACACAAGCCCGGTGGTGATGAAGAAACAGCTCCTGCTAAAGAAAAATCTTCCCGGCTTTTTGCTCGGGTGGATACATGGATTAGCCGGGTGGAAAATTTTATGTATGGCGGTAAAGAAGCCAACAATGATAATATGTATCAAACGAACCAGGCAAAAATTGCGATTGCAAAAGGTGGTTTTTTTGGTGCCGGGCCAGGCAATAGTCAGCAACGTAATTTTTTGCCGCAGGCGTACAATGATTTTATTTATGCCATCATCATGGAGGAATATGGATTGCTGGGTGGAGCATTCATCATATTTATTTACCTCGTTTTTTTGTATAGAAGTATTCGGTTGTTTAAGCGATGCCCTTACGCTTTTGGTGCTTTTTTAGCGCTCGGGTTGAGTTTCACTTTAGTGCTTCAGGCGATGGCGAACATGGCGGTGAATGTCAATTTATTTCCGGTTACAGGAGTTACGCTGCCATTGGTAAGTATGGGAGGCAGTAGCTTTTTATTTACTTGTTTGTCCATCGGTATCATACTGAGTGTGGCCCGAAACGTAGAGCAGCTGGAAGGAAAGAAAAGGCAAGTAGCCTTGGAGCAACAGCAAAGAGAAGAAGCAGAGGCATTGGAAGAAGAGGAAGAAATTGAAGAAGAAATAGAAGCATAAAATATAAGAATGGCAAAACGTTTTATAATAGCTGGAGGAGGTACGGGAGGGCACATATTTCCAGCTGTTGCCATTGCCAATGCATTGAAAAGAGAAGACAAAAATTGTGAGATACTATTTGTAGGTGCCAGGGGAAAAATGGAGATGGAAAAAGTGCCGCAGGCTGGCTATCAAATTAAAGGATTGGATATAGCTGGATTTAACAGAAGTTCTTTGATAAAAAATATTGGTTTACCATGGAAGCTTTTGAAAAGTTTTTTGCAGGTACGATCCATTTTCAATGAGTTTTCACCGGATGCAGTTATTGGTGTGGGCGGCTATTCTTCTTTCCCGGTGCTACGCTACGCACAGGCACAGAGGATACCTACTTTCATACATGAGTCCAATTCATTTGCAGGGAAATCAAACATCTTGCTTGGAAAAAAAGCAACGAAGATTTTTGTAGCAACTCAGGGTATGGAAAAGTTTTTCCCGGCAGAAAAAATTGTTATTACCGGTAATCCTATACGACCTCAGATTGCAAATATTGGTATGGTAAATAAGGAAGAAGCCTTGCAAAAATTCGGTTTACAACATGGCAGGCAAACAGTACTTGCAGTAGGTGGCAGCCTGGGAGCCCGGTCAATAAACGAATCAATGGAAAAGGGCCTCAATGACCTGTTGGAAGCAGACCTGCAACTCATATGGCAAACCGGAAAAGGGGAAGCCTCGCGGTGGCAGAAAGGGGCGAAAGGAAAAAAAGGAATTTGGGTTGGTGAATTTATCACCAACATGGATCAGGCTTATTCGGCTGCAGACTTAGTAGTATCAAGGTCAGGCGCCATGGCAGTAGCGGAATTGTGTGTGGTGCAAAAGCCGGTTTTGTTTGTACCCTATCCATTTGCAGCAGAAGACCATCAAACCGTAAATGCAATGACGCTAGTAAAAAACGATGCGGCATTAATGGTAAAGGATGATCAGGCATTAGAAAAATTAATCCCGGCTATCATAGCGCTTTCAAAAAATACCGGTAAAAAAAATGAATTGAAAATAAACATTGGCAGGTATGCAGTACAAAATGCCGATGAACATATAAGAGAAGAAATTTTAAAGAATTTAAAAAAATCTTAAAAGAGGAAAGGGTATAACAGTCAATGAATGAATCAGGAAACATAACGGGTTTTATAGATGGTACTTCAGCAGAAAAAGCAATCTTTTTTGTTGGCATTGGTGGCATTGGTATGTCTGCTATAGCTCGCTATTTCCATTCAAAAGGCATCCCTGTTTTTGGGTACGATAAAACGGAAAGTGCATTGACCAAACAATTAATAAAAGAAGGCATTCAAATTACGTATAGTGATGAGGTAAGTGCTATTCCTTCTAATATTGGTTTGGTGGTATATACTCCGGCTATCAAAGAGAATATGGTGCTGGACTATTTTCGTTCACATAATTATCAAGTGGTAAAGCGAAGCGATGTGCTGCAAGCCATTTCTGCCACGTCATTCAATATTTGCGTAGGAGGCACTCATGGCAAAACTACTATCTCCGCTATGATAGCACATATTCTTCGTCATAGTGGATTTGGGTGCAATGCGTTTTTGGGTGGCATAGCTTCTAACTATGGTACCAATTTTTGGAGTAGTGCTAATGATGTATGTGTTATTGAAGCAGATGAATACGATCGCAGCTTTTTAAAATTAAGTCCCGATATAGCCATCATATCCGCTATGGATGCAGACCATTTAGATATTTATGGAGATGAAGCTACCATGCAACAAGCCTTTGTAGATTTTGGAAACAAAATAAAAGAGGGTGGTATGTTGGTAGCAAAGTTTGGATTAAAAAAAATCAGTGAAATTGAAGCAATAAATAAGATTTCTTATAGCCTTGGCAATGAGGCAGCAACTGTTTTTGCTTCTTCTATAAAAATAGTAGAAGGAGGTTACCAATTTGATGTGTTTTTTCAAAATAAAATTATCCCTAACGTTTCCTTAAAGGTCGGTGGGATGCACAACGTAGAGAATGCAGTAGCTGCTATAATTGTTGCTAATGAATTAAAAATAGACACTGAAAAAATAAGGGATGCCGTGGCCGGTTTCAATGGAGTAAAGCGTCGGTTTGAATATATAATTCCTATGAAAGAAGGCAATGCCGGTGGCTACATTTACCCGGTATTCATCGATGATTATGCCCATCATCCCGAAGAACTTAAAATGCTCTTGAAAAGTGCCCGAACATTGTTTCCCCAACGAAAAATTACGGTCATATTTCAACCCCATCTTTTTACTAGAACAACTGATTTTAGAAATGAATTTGCAGCAAGCTTATCACTAGCTGATGCAATACTTTTGCTGCCCATTTATCCAGCGCGGGAGCAGCCAATAGAAGGAGTGACGAGCAAAATTATTTTTGATAAAATTGATACGGATAATAAGTTAATGGTAACGAAAGAAGGCCTATTGGATTGGGCAAAAGAAGAAGCGAAAAAAAGGGACAAGGATTTTGGAGAGGTGATCATTACCGCGGGTGCAGGAGATATAGATGCCTTGGTGCTCCCGTTAAAAGAAATATTTCAGCAAGCAATAAATTGAAAATAAAAAAAACGATACAAAAAGCATTGGTGCTAACAGCATGGTCACTCGTTGGCTGTGGTATGTTTGTACTGTTGGCAGCGGCAAAGCGCAAACAGCAACATCACTATTGCCGGCAGGTATCGGTTACTATCAAAGGCGATAAAACATACATTGATAAAGGAGATATAGTAAAGGTTTTAAGCTCGGAAGCAAAAGGTTCGCTGATTCACAAGCCGGTTACTCAATTTGACTTATCACAATTAGAAAAAAAACTGGAGAGCCAGGCATGGATAAGAGATGCCGAACTTTATTTTGACAGTAAAGATGTGTTGCATGTATTTGTATGGGAGCGGGAGCCAATAGCAAGGGTGTTTACAACATCAGGTAGTACCTTTTATTTAGACAGCTCCGGAAAGCGATTGCCTTTATTAAATAAGGTAAGTGCCCGGGTGCCGGTGATTACCAATTTTATTGCAGCAAAAAGATTAAATGCGGCAGACAGTGTGTTGCTAAACGAAGTAAAAGAACTGTTGCAGTTTATAACTGCAGATGACTTTTGGAAAGTGCAAATAGCTCAAATTGATATCACACCGGCGCATAATTTTGAATTAATACCGGTGGTCGGAAATCATCTGATTAAATTAGGAACGGCAGATAATTATAAAGAGAAATTGCAGCGGCTATTTGTTTTTTACCAACAGGTACTGAGCAAAACCGGATTTGATAAATATTCTGTTATTGACCTTAGGTATGATGGTCAGGTAGTAGCAAGCCAGAAAGGAGATTATACCACTATTGACTCTGTGCAATTGCAGAAAAACATAAAAGAATTGCTGGCTAAAACACGATTGCAGGCTATCAATGACAGCGTAAGTTTTGTGCAAAAAATAGAAGCTGTAAAAATGGATTCCATTGCTAAGGCAGTATCTCTTACAAACAAGGCAATTCTGGAAAATAATGTGTCAGAGGCTAAGATCAAGCCGGTGCGGGTGGTATCTAAAACAGCAGTGAAAGTAGCAACTAAAAAAGCATCAGAAAAAACAGGGAAGCCAAAAGCAGTGATGAAGAATAATAATGAATATTAGATACTAGCGGAGAAATAGGACAGTGCAAAGTTTTTTAAAATAGGAAAGAGCAGATAAGAAAACGTGAGGCATTTAAGACAATCATCAAAAGGCAATAACAACAAAAAACAACATACAAAACATGAACAACAACGAGCAACCAATTATTGTGGGGCTTGACATTGGAACCACTAAGATCGCCGTCATTGCAGGTCGTAAAAATGATTTTGGCAAGCTGGAGATTTTAGGGTTCGGAAGGGCAAATTCAAATGGAGTAAAGCATGGTCAAGTGCTAAACATTGACGAGACCATCAAAGCAATCCGTACTGCATTAGAAAATTGCTATGCATCTAACCCTAACCTGGAGGTAACAGAAGTGTACGTGGGCATTGCGGGGCATCACATTAAAAGCTTACAAACCCGGGGCGACATTGTACGGCACGATACCGATAATGAGATATCGCACAAAGAAATCAACCAGCTTATTGCTGACCAATACAAAACCTATATTCCTGCCGGAGATCAGATCATTGATGTGATACCTCAGGAATATACAGTGGACAATTTTCAAAATATTCCCGATCCAATCGGGTATGGCGGAGTAAAAGTGGGAGCCAATTTCCACATCATTACCGGCGATAAAAATGCTATAAGAAATATTAACCGCTCGGTAGAAAAAAGCGGTCTAATTACAAAAGATTTAGTGTTGCAACCGTTGGCTTCTTCAGCAGCTGTAATGGCGCAGGAAGATATGGAAGCAGGTGTAGCTATTGTAGATATTGGAGGAGGCACTACAGACCTTGCCGTATTCTACGAAGGCATATTAAAACATACGGCAGTGATACCATTTGCCGGTGAAAATATTACCAATGATATTAAAACAGGATTGGGAGTATTGAAGCAGCAGGCAGAGCAAATGAAAGTGCAGTTTGGCAGCGCTTTAGGAGATGAAGCAAAAGCAAATGCTTACATCACTATACCTGGTTTGAGAGGGATGCCTGCTAAGGAGATCAGTGTAAAAAATCTGGCACACATCATTCAGGCACGCATGAGCGAGATCCTTGATTTTGTAACGTACCACCTAAAGCAAGTAGGGCTTGATAATAAAATGTTGAATGGAGGAATCGTATTGACAGGAGGTGGTTCGCAACTAAAACATTTAATACAACTCACAGAATATATAACCGGGTTGAATGCCCGCATAGGCTTGCCTATAGAGCATTTGGCCTCGGGCCACATAGAAGAACTTGCGAAGCCTACCTATGCTACCTGCCTTGGTTTGATCTTAAAAGGATATGATGATTATGAACACCATCGCAAGCAATTTGAAAGCAATTTTTCTAAAATAGAAATTCCGGAAGGTTTGAAAAGCGATGGCCCAATAAACAATGGAATTGAAACCATTACAGCAGAATCCACCAATGGTATGTCACCAAGAAGAGGCATGTCTGGTTTTTGGGGAAAGTTTAAAAACGGCTTGATCGATATTTTTAAAGAAGAAGAGGATAGCAAATTATAAGTGGCACGTTTTCAGCAGGAGCACCATCCCGCTACATATTAGTCAGTGGGAAAAGCATACAAATATTTAGTTCAATACAAGCTGTAAAAGCAACGGCTTTTACAGCGCAAAAAATTTTTACCATGATACATTTTGATCTACCGAAAGAAAAGTCATCTATAATAAAGGTGATAGGAATTGGTGGCGGTGGCAGCAATGCTGTCAATCACATGTTCCATCAAAATATTGAGGGAGTTAACTTTATTATCTGCAATACAGATGCACAGGCTATTGCTCAAAGTACAGTACCTAATAAAGTACAATTAGGACCGCATCTTACACAAGGTTTAGGCGCAGGAGCCAATCCGGAAATAGGGCGGCAGGCTACGGAAGAATCTTTGGAAGAATTGCGTGGCATTTTAGAAGTGAATACAAAGATGGCTTTTGTAACGGCCGGCATGGGGGGAGGTACCGGTACGGGCGGTGCACCAATCATTTCTAAAATATGTAAAGACCTTGGTATTCTTACAGTGGGTATCGTTACCACTCCATTTGCCTATGAAGGAAAAAAGCGGCAGTTGCAGGCAGAGGAAGGCATTAAAAATTTAAAGCAATACGTAGATACGTTACTCGTAATATCAAACGATAAATTAAGACACCAATATGGCAACTTGAAAATGCGGGAAGCATTTGAACGTGCAGATAATGTGTTGGCTACAGCAGCTAAATGTATCACGGATGTAATCAATAGCACGGGCCAGATAAATGTTGACTTTGCGGATGTATGTACGGTAATGAGAAATGGTGGTGTAGCCATATTGGGCAACGCAGCATGCGAAGGAGAAGACCGTGCACAGCGGGCAATTGAAGAAGCACTGAATTCACCGCTATTAAATGACAATGATATTAGCGGAGCCAAATGGATATTGATCAACATCAATTCTGCCGAAGGCGAACATGAATTTACTATGGATGAAGTAGATATTATACAAAGCCATCTACTAAGCCAGGCGGGTGAAAACTCTGATGTAATTCTTGGGTTAGGTTATGATAATACATTAGGAAATAAGATTGGAATTACATTGATTGCTACCGGCTTTGAGCACAAAGATCCATTTACAAAACAATCAGCTCCAAAAGCAAATAAGCAAAAGGAAGAAAAAATAGTAA
>JBDSBL010000248.1:0-17243 GCA_039921625.1 Chitinophagaceae bacterium | reverse complement strand
CCGGGTAGGCTTCACGGCCCGGAGGCCGCCGTAGTAATAGAGATACCTCTCGATATGCAACTGCTTGCTTGGAAAGATCATCATATATAATTAATGCCGGACGGCCGGTATCGCGGAAAAATTCTCCAATAGCTGCTCCGGCAAATGGTGCGTAGAATTGTAATGGAGCAGGATCTGATGCAGAGGCAGCCACTATAATAGTGTATTCCATAGCACCGGCATCCTGCAAGGTTTGCATTACCCCGGCAATAGTAGATGCTTTTTGCCCAATGGCTACATATATGCAATAAACCGTTTTACCTGCTGCAAAAAACTCTTTCTGGTTTATGATGGTATCAATGCAAATTGCCGTTTTACCAGTTTGGCGGTCACCAATTACTAATTCGCGTTGTCCGCGGCCTATAGGAATCATTGCATCGATTGCTTTAATTCCAGTTTGTAATGGTTCTTTTACCGGCTCGCGAAAAATAACTCCAGGTGCTTTTCGCTCCAAAGGCATTTCATAGCGCTCCCCAGTAATTGGGCCTTTGCCATCAATGGCATCACCAAGTGTATTAACTACGCGGCCTACCATACCTTCTCCTACATTAATAGAGGCGATCTTTCCGGTACGGCGCACTTTTGCTCCTTCCTGAATGGCTCCTGTTTCACCCATCAATACCACACCCACATTGTCTTCTTCCAGGTTTAGCGCAATTGCTTTTACCCCATTTTCAAACTCTACCAACTCACCTGCTTGCACATTCCCCAAACCATATACACGGGCAATACCATCACCTACCTGCAATACAGTTCCTACTTCCTCCAGATCGGCGCTTGCATTAAAATTGCTCAACTGCTGTCGCAGAATGGCACTTATTTCATCTGGTTTTATTTCTACCATATATCTTAATTAAAAAGTCAAAAATTTAAGTACCGGTTATATTATTTTATAAATAAAATCATTGTTTTCAAACTGCTTAGTCACCTGCCGAAGGTCGTACGAAATGCTGGCATCCACTAACTTATCGCCTGCCTGCAACACAAAACCACCTATCAGGCTCTCATCAACTTTTGTTAGCAATTCAATGTTTTTAAAATCACTGGTTGCCTTTACCTGGTCAATAATTTTTGATTTCACCTCCTCGCTTACGGCAGTGGCGGTTGTAAGGGTTACGACTTGTATTCCCTTTGTTATTTTATATTGATTGATAAAAGCTGTAGCAATTTCTGGCAACGCACTTTCTCTACCTTTTTGTACCAATAACCTTACGAACAATGTAGTAATTTCTCCCACTCTTCCTGCGGTTACCGCTTCTATTATCTTGAGTTTGGTATCACCTGTTACAATAGGACTACGCAAAAGGGTGGCAAAATCGGGATTACCCTTAATCACCTGCTGAAAAAATTGCATATCTTCAAAAGTAGCCTCTAATGAACCTCGTTCAAGGGACAGATCTATTAAAGATTTTGCATATCGTGAGGCTAAACGTGGATTGGTCATAATAATCTGAAATGAAACAATAAAAAGAGCAGAGAGTAACCGCTCCGTTTAATAATTGAATTTTTAGTTCATTTTTACTTCGCTCACCAGGTCTTTTATAAGTGCTTCCTGCGCCTCTTTATTACTCAACTCGCGGCGCAACACTTTTTCAGTAACCTCAACCACCATTTTGCCCACCTGATTTTTTACTTCAGTAATGGCAGCCATCTTTTGTGCATTAATGGCTTGCTGCGCTTCTATTATTACTTTATTAGCTTCCACTTTTGCCTGGTCTCTTGCCTCAGCAATAATGCGGTCTTTTGTTTCGCGGGCTTCCTTCAACATGGCTCCTCTTTCTTCGCGGGCCTGTGCCAGCAATTGCTCATTTTCAGCCTTTAGGTGCGCCATTTCTTCTTTTACTTTCTGAGCAGTTTCTAATGAGTCAGCTATTCCTTTTTCGCGTTCGTTTAATGCACCCAATATTGGAGCCCAGGCAAACTTTTTTAGAATAAAGAATACAATCAAAAACGCAAGTAGCGTCCAGAACAGCAAACCAAAGGAGGGAGTCAATAATTCCATAGTAGTTTCAATATTTTAATAAAATGTAATGATTTTATAAGCCAGGCTTTCTGACCTATTACATTTTGAAATTTAAATTTTAAACTGCACCCGCCGCCCTGTGCTTGAGGTGCAGTTTAGCTTTTTAGAGCATTAAACGAACATTGCCAAAATACCGGCAATTACTGCAAACAAGGCAACACCTTCAATAAGGGCTGCTGTTAGGATCATGTTTGCACGAATGTCGTTAGTAGCTTCTGGCTGACGGGCAATAGACTCTACTGCACCTTTACCAATTTGGCCAATACCAATGCCTGCACCAATGGCCGCAATACCTGCGCCAATAGCACCGCCGGCATTTGCCCAAGCTACTGTGCTCAACAATACAAATAATAAACTCATGTTTGTTCTTTTATAAATGATTAAAAAAAGACGTTTTGTTTTTTCAATTAATAGCTTTAAATCTTATCACACATTTCCTCTAATACCACTAGTTGAATGCTTCCATTTTTATATAATAACCGGTTCTGTTGGCGCATGGTCGTTATCAGAAATATGATGCGACTCTTCTGTTGCCTGGCCAATAAATACCGCTGTTAAATAAGCAAAAATAAATGCCTGAATAAAGGCTACTAATATTTCAATGAAATATATAAACACCGTGAACGCTACAGAAATAGGCGAAAAACCCCAGCCAATGCCTCGGCTTAAACCACCTAAAATGAAAATAAGTGAGATCAGACAAATGATTATAATATGGCCGGCAAGCATATTGGCAAACAATCGAATGATCAACGAAAAAGGTTTGGTGACAATACTCAAAATTTCAACCGGCACCATTATGAATTTAATCCCTAATGGCACAGGAGGGTTTACAATATGACCCCAATAATGCTTGTTGGCACTCACATTTATTACCACAAAAGAAATAAGACCTAGTACTAAGGTAAAGGCTATGTTACCGGTAACATTGGCAGTACCCGGAATCAAACCAACCAGATTATTAATAAGTATAAAAAAGAATATGGTTAAAAGAAAGGGCGTGTACTTCACATAATGCCGACCAATATTTGGTTTGGCTACTTCATCCCGCACGAAAGCCACCACCGGCTCTATAGCATTTTGCCAACCTTTTGGTGCTGACGTGATGCCATAGCCATTTTTGTAACGCTTACCAATGGAAGTCATTAACCAAAGTAAAATCCCCAGTGCGATGAACATCTGCACCACGTTGCGGGTAAAAGAAAAGTCGTACACCTTTACTTCCGGCACCGGCAATCCAGCTTCATCTACCGCTATAATATTTTCGTTTTTAAGATTTTTAATAGCTTCCTCAGGCACTCCTTTGCTCTTTAGTTCTTCCCGGTAATGCTCGGTTACCAGCTGATATCCATTATAGGTATGCTCGCCATGGTGAAAATTGGAGGAACTAAAAAGGGAAAGTCCTTTTTGAGGTGAATATAAAATAACAGGAAGCGGGATGGTAGCATGATGATCTAAACCATCACTTCCCTTATAAGAGAAAAAATGAAACTGATGCGCATCCATTACGTGACCAAAAATCACCTCATTGGCATCAAATAAAGGCTTGCTTTCTTTTTTAATAGCCTCAGCACCTTCATTGTTTAAATGACGGTCGGCGTGTTCTATTTCCTGGCCTTGCGCCACGAAAGAAAACTGAAGAATCATTAGGCTGAAAGCCGCTACCAATAAGCCTTTTAAACGTTTAAGCCTCATACTGCATCCGAAATTTGCGGCAAAGATAAGGGGGCGCAGTTGAAATACCGAATTATGATGGATTTGAATTATAGTCTTCTATAGGTCTTAACTTTTACCTATTTAGTTCTCATTAGGCAGTAATAAGGTAAGTGTTCAGCCAATTTTTGAATGAAATCTAATGGGTTCTTATTATTTTGTTTTCGTTGCATAATAAATAAATGAATGTGTCATTTATATTTCTTTCAAGGTTGAATGGCCTCATGAAGACTAACTATTTCAATAATAATTATTGAAATAAAATTTCTTATGATACTGGAACTGCTTTCTTTTCAAATTGCATTTGGTGCAGTTTTGCATAAAAGCTTCCGTTTTGCATCAATGCAGCATGGGTACCCATCTCTTTGATTTCCCCTTTATCTAAAACAATTATTTTATCTGCCCGCTGTATAGTAGAAAGGCGGTGAGCTATTATTATAGAGGTACGGTCAGCTATCAGGGTGTTAATTGCTTTTTCAATGAGCTGCTCACTTTCTGTATCAATAGAAGAAGTGGCTTCGTCCAACACCAAAATTGCCGGATTGTACAAAAGAGCCCTAATAAAGGAAAGTAACTGCCGCTGGCCTAATGAAAGAGTTGCTCCTCTTTCCATTACATTATAATCATAGCCACCTGGTAAATCCAGTATAAAATCATGCATGCCAATTAACTTGGCCGCTTCTTCTACTTTAGCTCGCGAAATGACGGGATTACGCAAAGTAATGTTGTCCAACACGGACCCTGAAAAAAGAAACACATCCTGGAGCACCACGCCGGTGCTCTTGCGCAAGGCATCTAAAGAATAATCCTGAATAGGAACATTGTCAATTTTAATAGTTCCCTTGTTTATTTCGTAAAGCCGGTTAAGCAAACTAATGATGGTTGTTTTGCCACTGCCCGTGTGGCCTACAATTGCTACCGTTTGCCCAGGGGATACGGAAAAAGAAACATCTTTTAATACAGGCTGATTTTCGGAATATCCAAAAGTTACTTGTTCAAAATCGATCTTTCCTTTGATATGATCTGGCTCAAAGGTGCCTTTATCTTTAATGTAATCATCATTGTCTAAAACCTTAAACACACGATCTGCAGCAATGATGCCCATTTGCAGCACATTGAATTTATCGGCAATGACCCGAAGTGGTCTGAATAATAAGTTGAGGCAAAGAATAAACGAGGTGATGACACCGGCATTAGCCTGCTGCCGTGCTCCAAACCATACAATCAATCCGATAGAGGTTGCTAAAATTATTTCCACAATAGGGAAAAAGACAGAATAGGCAAAGATGGATTTGACATTGGCATCCCGGTGTTCTCTATTGATCGTGTCAAATTTTTTTGCTTCCCGGCTTTCAGCCGCAAAGGCCTGCACGATGTACATACCCGTAAGGTGCTCCTGCACAAAAGCATTTAATGCAGATACTGCATTACGCACCCGTTGAAAGGATCGGTTAACGCTTTCTTTAAAATAATAGGTTGCAATGATTAATATAGGAAATGGAATGAGACAGATAAGGGTTAGTTCCCAATCTACCCACACCATATAAGTGAGTACACATACAATGGAAAGTAGATCAGCAATAATAGGAATCAAACCATCTGCAAAAATATCGTTTATGCGTTCTATATCATCTACCGTGCGGGTGGTGAGGGTACCAATGGGTGTTTTATCAAATTGGCGCAGGTTAAGATTGACAACTTTTTTATAAATGGTAATGCGCAGATCCTTTACCACGGCCTGCCCCAGCCAGGAGGTGATGTATGAAAAGTAGAACCGCAAACCGGTTTCTATCATTAAAAAAACAACCTGAATAATAGTGACATTGATAACAGCCTGCGCCAGTTTATTAGTAATGTATTTGTTGACCGTTATCTGTATTAAAAAGGGACGTATGGGAGTAAATGCAGCTAACACTACCGCCAGTAAAATAGAAGCGTAAAACCTGTTTTTATACGGCCTTGCAAAATGGAGCACTCTTTTTAAAAGTGCTACATCAAATACTTGTTTGGAAGGAGTGGTGCTCAATGAAGATCAGAATCTGATTAAAAAAACAAATGTACTTCAAACAGGATTGACAGGTTTTTGGCTAAAGAATATTTAAAGCCAATTTCATTCGCATCAATCCATTTATACATCCTTAATCTTCTTCCCCCATCTGGTTTTTATACGCTTTTATAAATATGGCTCCTAGGTTTTTATGCGGGGGAATGTAGTCATCAAACCCTTCTGTTTTACCTGCAATTTTTTTAAACTCGGCCCAAAAAGGAATCCAGTCAATATTATTTCCATTCATTAATTTTTCATCCAGCAAATCGAAAAATGGCTGATTGATAACGCCTTTACCTATTTGCTTTGAGGCAATAATGTGTGCGTCAGGAGAGTGTTGCAATACATCATGTATCAGGTGATATCCACCACAGGAGCCTAAGAAAACTATTTTAGCAGAAGGCAATATGTATTGTATCGTTGATTCGGCATAATAGCTGTGCCCCCGGTGAATGACAATACTTGGTTGATATCCTTTTTGTTTGATGTACGCCATCATTGCTTTTTGCGCTTCTTCATCTTCACTTGTTTCCGTAGGTAGGGGCTTATTAGCAAAGATGAGGATAGGCTTGCCCCGCGTAGAAGCAATGGAGATCCACTGTTTATTTTCTGATCTTTTCCAACCGGCACCAAACTGACGCAGAAAACCTGCATAGTTATTCCGTCCATCTTCATCTCCATAAAAAAATACTTGCATAACAACCAGGTTGCTATCACCGGCAAGAGAACTATAGCTTACATTATACACAGGAGGAATACCAAATTCTTTTGACAGGTCAATATTATTGGTGGTATCGGCAGAAAGAAAAAGTTTGTTCAATAAATTATACATCACCACACCACGCTGATTGTTTTGCGCCAGGTTTTTTTCATAGTTCTGCCGGGTAAGATCTAATATGAATTTGGACAATCCTTTATCACTTTCTGAAATGCTTACATAGCTGTCAGCCACATCCACCCCATCCTCTAATCCTTCTGATTTTTCAAGGCCGTTTACAAAGGCCGTCATTAGGGATTGAGCATATTGCTTATCGGGGAACGTGCTTAAAAAGTTGCCAAGCGTATTGTACCCAGCCGCCATTTTTATAAATTTTTTAAACCGGTCAAACCCAACGCTGTATAAAAGTGAATCGCCTCGGTTTCCTATTTTTTGCATCATCACCGGGTACACTCCGCGGGTGTAGCTTGATGTATAAATTTCTTCTTCACCAAATACAGCGAGGTAATAAATTTCCTGTGCCGTTAAGCCTTGTAATATGCGAAAACGCACAGCATCCGGCGATTCGTGCAATCCATTGATCTCCTTAATAAAAACTTCTTTTGCTTTTCGGGCCAGCCGGTCTGTAAGGCCATCCATTTCGTAGATGGTATCTTTTTGCATCAGCCGGGCTACATAATCCAACCGTGTTTTTACCAGCAGTTTATAATATTTTACGTCATCATTTTTTACAGCATCTATGTCGGCAATTGATTGCTTTCCTTTTAATATATTATCCAGAAAAGGAAAATAAAGTTGGCCGCTACCACCACTTGTAGCCATCTTAGATACCGCTTTTATCAGGGGATCATCTATCCGCCGTATAGCATATCCTAATGTAGTATTGGAGGCAGCAAAATCATAAAGCAATCGAGGATATTTATAACCTCCCACCTTTATCAGGCTGTCTCTAAAAGGAAGATCCGGATTCTCTTTTAATTTGGTAAATACCTGGTCAGGATGAAGATTGATATACTTTCGGAGCAATGAATAGCGGGCATTTCGGTTTCCACTATTATTGTCAAATGCACCACTGCTTAATACCAGGTTGCCGATCTCGTAAGACTTTTTATCAATGAGCACTTCAATGGTTTCTCCCCTATTATCTTTTTGCATGGCTGCCTCGTAGGTATCCAATACAGCGGGCAGATTGCTAACATTAAACCTGCCGGCTTTGAAAGTAGAAATGAAGTTTTTTAATAAGCGCTCCAATCCGCGGATATAAGCCACCTTTTTCATATCAGTAATGGCACTGTCTTTTTCAATTACGCATTGCAAGGCATCTACCCGTTGGGTGAGGGTTTGCGTAACCATAAAGTTTATATCCTCATTGGAAGAAGCATAAAAAAGATTATCAGCTTTGCCATCTACTTTCAGAGCTGCTTTCTGCTCGCGGTCCACGTACTCGTGAAACAGTTGTCTTTTTAGCGGAGGCTTAAAATCAGAACAACCTGTTGGTTGTGCTGCCGTTATTAATGAGGAAACAATTATAGAAAATGAAAAAAGTATTCTAAAGGTGAAAGACATAGGACGCATACTGCAAATTTAATACCCTCTTAGGTTTTTCCTAGGTTAACGAAACCTATAAGTTTTCTGCAATAAAGTCAATTTAATTTTCATTTGTTCATTGATTTCGTTTTTAATTTCTCTTCATTAAATAATTATTAAGTATTGAATGGACGCTATAACGAAAAGCAGTGAGAGTACATTTTGATTTAGGTTTGCTTTAAAATAGCTTTTATGGATCAAAAGGCCAGAAAAGTGTTGATAGCAGATGATGAGCCGGACATTTTAGAGATATTGAAATACAACCTTGAAAAAGGAGGCTACGAGGTGTATACGGCATTGAATGGAGAAGAAGCCATTGAAATAGCGAAACAAAAATTGCCCGACCTGATAGTGCTCGATATAATGATGCCTTATAAAAATGGAGTGGAAGTGTGCGAAATATTAAGAGCGCAACCAATTTTTAAAGACACGCTTATCATGTTTTTAACTGCCATAGATGATGAAGCCACGCAAATAAAAGGCCTCACCTCCGGTGCCGATGATTACATCAGCAAACCAGTAAGTACAAACGTTTTTATAAGTAAAGTGCAGTCACTATTAAGAAGGATGCCCAAAGAAGAAAAAAATGTGTTGCAAATAAATGGTCTCGTGATCAACCCCGAAAAATATGTAGTTACCTATAATGAAAAGGAATACATACTGGCAAAAAAAGAATTTGAATTGCTGTACCTTCTTGCCTCCCGGGAGGGAAGGGTTTTTTTGCGCAATGAAATATTGAGCAGGGTGTGGGGAGCTGAAGTGATAGTAGGCGACCGAACGATAGATGTGCATATTAGAAAAATAAGACAAAAATTAGGTGTCGATTGCATCACCACTGTAAAAGGTGTTGGCTATAAGTTTGATCTTCAATGATAAATGCTAATAATTTTTCACCTCGCCAATTAGCTGCCATTGCCGCTATTATTTTATCGGTTTCTATCAGCATTGGAGTGTGGTGGTTGCAACGCAACCTTGAGGATGCAGCCCTTTTTTTTCTTGCTATATTTTGCGGTAGTTACCTCCTTATTTTTTACTTCATTCAAAATTTCATTTATAGAAAAATAAAACTCATTTACAAATTCATATATCAAACAAAGGCAAGCAAAAAACAGGAGATGTATTACAAACATATCCTTCCGCAAAAAACCATTGACGAAGTAGAGGAAGATGTGGAGGCCTGGGGTGCACAGCAACAGCAGGAGATAGAAATTTTGAAAAGGAATGAATCTTTTCGGAAAGACTTTCTCCAAAATTTATCACATGAATTTAAAACTCCTGTATTTGCTATTCAGGGGTATGTAGATACCTTGTTGCAGGGTGCTTTGGAAAACCCGGAAGTAAACCGAAAGTTCCTGGAAAAGGCTTCAAAAAATGTAGAGCGGTTGGCGCACCTCATACAAGACCTTGATGAAATATCTAAGTTGGAAAGAGGCGAATTAAAAATAGACAAACAGAACTTTATTATCCAGGATCTATTTTGGGAAGTGGTGGAAACATTGTCTTTAAAAGCAGAACAAAATGGCATTGCAGCACATATAAAAAAAGGATGCGAACAATCCCTTACGGTCCATGCTGATAAAGAAAAAATAAGACAGGTACTTACCAACCTTATTGACAATGCAATTAAATACAGCAAACGGGGTGGCACCATTACCGCCAGCATGTACCATACCGATGGCAATGCTATATTGATAGAAATAACTGATGATGGTATTGGCATTCCGGAAAGACATTTAACCCGAATTTTTGAACGTTTTTTTCGCACAGATGAAGGCCGCAGCCGCCAGGCAGGCGGTAGTGGTTTGGGCCTTGCCATCTGCAAACACATAATAGAAGCACATGGCCACAGCATTCATGTACGCAGCACCCAAAATGTAGGGACTACAGTTGGCTTTACACTTGATGCACGAAGGGATTAATTCTAAAATTATTCCGCTTTTCTTTACCTTCTTTTTGTTTTACTCTTTATCCAGAGCAGTCCTTTTATATCTTAAAATTGTAGTTGCCTATTAAGCAATATAATCGTTAATCCTTCTTTCGCTTCGTGTGTTTAATCACTTTTGCTTCCAAATAAAAAATAATTTCTTCTGCAATATTTTCTGCCTGGTCTCCTACTCTTTCCAATCTCCGTATTATAGACAAAACGTTCAATGCCTGGTGTACATCTTCCGGATGTTCTTTTAGATAATCTGTTATTAAATCATTGGCTTTACGGTTTATTTCATCTAAAAATTCATCTCTTTTAAAAATTCCGCGGGCTATTACTGTGTCCTCTTTTTCAAACGCAGTGAGAATTTCTTCTACCACGCTCAATGCTTCGTGGTACATTTCAACCACTTTTGTCGCTTCAAATAATTTGGGATTAAATATGCGGTCCGTATCTATAATAAGTTTGGCTATGCCATCAGCAATGTCACCTATTCTTTCCAGGTTTGTATTGATCTTTAATACCGCCAACAGCAACCGAAGGTCAACCGCAACTGGTGAATAAATGGCTAATATATTTTCGCAATCCCTGTCAATTTTTAATTCAGATGCGTTGACTCTTTTTTCTACTTGTACAATTTCGCGGGCAAGGTCCTTGTCAAAATTTAAGAGAGAAGAAAGTCCTTTACTTAATTGCAGATGTACCAGGTTGCACATGATACTTACTTCTGCCTTCAATTGTCTTAGCTCATTATCTAAATGTGTCATTTCAATTCCTTTTAATTACAATAAATCAACTGAACCTACCGGTGATATAATTTTGGGTTCTGGTATCCTTGGGGTTGGTAAACATTTCCCTCGTGTTATCATATTCTACCAGTTCTCCTAAATAAAAAAATGCGGTGCGATCACTTACCCTTCCTGCCTGCTGCATGTTGTGCGTGACAATAATGAGGGTGTAATTTTTTTTGAGTTCGTACATTAATTCTTCAATGCTTGATGTGGATATAGGATCCAAAGCGGAAGTGGGTTCATCTAAAAGTAACACTTCCGGCTCCATAGCAATAGCCCTGGCTATACACAACCGCTGCTGCTGCCCACCCGACAAGAAAGAACCTTTTTTATGCAAGGTATCTTTTACCTCATTCCATAAAGCGGCTTTAATTAAGGAGTTTTCAACTATCGAATCGCGTTCACCTTTTTCAAGCTTCATCCCATTAAGCTTGTAGCCTGCTATTACATTGTCATATATACTTAAATTAGGAAATGGATTTGGTCGTTGAAAAACCATTCCAATTTTTAACCTCACTAAAATGGAATTCAACTCGTAAACATCCTTTTCGTGTAGCAACATTTTGCCTTTTGTAGTGGCCCCGGGTATTAGTTCGTGCATCCGGTTAATGCATCTCAAAAAGGTTGTTTTGCCACAACCTGATGGACCCATAACCGCAACCACATTGTTTTTGGGTATTTCCATGTTTACATTTTTAACTACATGATTATCACCAAAAAACGCATTGAAATTCTGACTACTTATAATTGCACTTTCCATTTTCTTGTTATCCACTTTGTAGTAATGTTTAATAATAAAACCCAAATCAATAATATTAAAGAAGCACCCCAGGCAAGGTCATGCCATTCATCATACGGACTAGTGGCATAATTAAAAATGAGCAGAGGAAGGCTCTGCATGGGTTTTAGAATGTTAGCAGTTAAATATGGATTACCAAATGCCGTAAATAGAAGTGGTGCTGTTTCTCCTGCTATGCGTGCCACTGATAACATGACGCCGGATAATATGCCACTAATGCCGCATGGGAGAATGACTTTTAAAATAACCTTGTAATACGGCAACCCCAATGCCAGTCCTGCTTCTTTCAACGTATCCGGAAGAAGCTTTACCGTCTCCTCTGTTGATCTGATCACTATTGGTAGCATCATTATGGCCAACGCCACACTGCCGGAAAAAGCAGAAAAGGAACCAATTGGTTTTACAATCCAAAAATAAACGACAATGCCTACCACAATGGAAGGTGTGCCCTGCAACACATCTACCGCCAACCGGCTATAATAAGCAAGCTTGCCGTTTTTGTTTTCACTTAAATAAACTCCACATAAAATACCTATCGGTATGGCAATGATTGCCGCCACCAAAACAATAAGAATACTTCCTACCAATGCATTGGCAATACCACCTCCTAATTCACCAACAGGTTTTGGAATGTTGATTAAAAAAGACCAGCTTATTTTAGACAAACCAGTTTTTAAAACGTAAAAAATAATGGCAAGTAGGGGAAGCGTTATTAAAAAGGCAAATAAAATAATCAACCATTCATATGCCTTGCTTTTAACCAACCTTAATTTTAGCTTTTCTTCCATTTTTATTGGTTAGAAAATTTTTTAATAATCATTTTACCTATAATATTTATTACCAGTGTTACTGTAAATAATACTAAGCCCAACTCAATCAAAGCAGATAAATATAGAGAGCGGTCCGCTTCTGTAAATTCATTGGCTATTACACTTGCCATGGTATTACCGGGTGCAAAAATGCTATCAGGTAAGGATGTTGTATTTCCTATTACCATGGTTACGGCCATCGTTTCTCCTAAGGCCCTTCCGAGAGATAACAATAGCCCTGCAAACAACCCTGACTTTGTATAAGGTAATACTACATGCTTCAACACTTCATAGCGGGTAGCCCCTAGTGAATAAGCACCTTCTTTTAAATCTGACGGTACCATCCGTATCAACTCTCTGCCCAGTGAAGCTGCATAAGGTATGATCATAACCGCCAGCACCAAGGAGGCTGAGAATATCCCTACGCCGTAGGGCGCAATGCCCACTTTACTTTCAAAATTTCTAACCACCGGCACTAACACTACCAACGCCCAAAAACCATATATAACGGAAGGAACTGCGGCAACTAATTCTACTATGTTTTTTAATGCGCCCGATAACCATCCTTTCGTATTATACTCGCCAAGATAAATGGCAATAGCATAGGAGAAAGGAATAGAAATAATAAGCGCTAAAAAGGAGGTAAGTAGAGTGCCAATCAAAAATGGAAGAGCACCATATACATTGTTTACCGGATCCCAGGTTTTGCCCCAAAAAAAGTGAAAACCTAAGGCCTTAAATGAAGGTATAGAGTAAACTACCAACGTAAAAAATACACCGATTGTAAGCAGGAGCATTAACACCGCACTTACTACAAGGGTATTTTTAAAAGTTGTTTCTCTTCTTACTTTTTTGTAAGAAAATAAAACTTTTTTAAGTGGGAGCTTCTTGCTTATCATTTGCATATAAATCTTTTATAAAACCTTCCAAGAATAGAGATTTGCAATCCTTTTTTGTTACGCAGGATTTTGCAACAAGGGTATATTATTGTAAGTAGCCGAGTTTAAAATAGCTTCCGCTACCTTGATAGCGGCAGGCGAAAGAGGGGCATAATGCAGGTCTTCGCAATATTTCTGTCCTTCATGAATATTCCACCACAATAACTTTAAAATGTTTTCTGCCTTTCCTTTTGAACGGTTGTCATACGCTTGCTCTTTATAAATGATGGCCCACGTAAAACCACTGATCGGGTAGCCATCTACTGCGTCCGTATTAGTTAATGAAACTTTGGAATCAGCAGGAAGATCAACATTACCTGCAGCACTGGTAGAGGCTACACTAGGTGTAATAAAATTGCCTGACTTGTTTTGCACCTTTGCAAAGGACATTTTATTTTGCATGGCATAGGCCAACTCTATATATCCTATGGCTCCGGGAGTTTGTTTAATTAAGCCTGCTACGCCTTCGTTTCCTTTCCCACCCAGGCCTACTGGCCAATTAATGGAGGAACCCTTGCCCGGCTTCTTTTCCCAGGAGGAATTTACTTTTGATAAATAGGTTGTGAATATGTTAGTAGTGCCACTACCATCAGAGCGGTGTGCTACTACTATAGGTGTATTAGGCAATGATACACCACCATTAAGTGCCACTATTTGAGGATCGTTCCATTTTTTTATATTGCCTAAAAATATGTTGGCAATAACTTCCGGGCTGAGTTTTACAGTATCCTGAAGGCCCGGTAGATTATAACTCATAACCACAGCACCGGAACACATTGGAATATGTAGTACAGGAACACCAAAATTTTGCGTTTGTTCTTCATTCAAAGGAGCATCAGAGTCGCCAAAATCTACTGTTTTATTCAACAATTGAAGTATGCCTCCGCCAGAGCCAATAGATTGGTAATTTACCCGAACCCCGGTTGCTTTATTGTATTCAGCAAATTGCTTTGAAAAGAGTGGATATACAAATGTACTTCCTGCCCCCAATAAGGAATTATCATTTCCAGAACTAGCACTTCCCGTTTTTCCAGGTGTGGTATTATCATTTCCATTGCATGCTGCTAACAAAATAATAAATAAATAAAAGCTAAGGTTCAAAACCTTTTTAATAGTTAAAATGGGTCGATACATGTTTTTGTTTTTAGTATTGAAAAATTTAACGGCCGTACACATAATAGAATGTAACTCGATACACAAGGTCATGATCCTTCTTTGCACTGCCGGATGCATCAGAACGTGCACTTTTGTATTGATTGTACCAAACGTTCGGCATGAAATGCACATTTTTTATGGGAGTAAAATCTAAGCCGGCCGTAGCAAAACGTTCATTATTATTTGGCTCATAAGTGGAAGTAAGCCCATCGTAATTATCATATCGGTTTTCGTTGTATTTCTTATTAGGCTGGTAATTATCTACCCGCGCAAAATAGGCCAACTTGTCTTTTACAAGGGTGCCGCGTACAAAGGTGGAAATGCCTTTGGAATAGAGCGTGAGTGTATCTTTTAATATGCCGCCTGTTCCTTTTCGCACACCAACTACATCCTGAAGACCACGGCCGGCAAAGGCCTCAACACCAATAGTAAATGCAGGTGTGGTGTAGGCAGCAAATCCTTTAACCATATTCCTTGAGTGATGAAAGTTTTGTTGCCATTTGATCCGCTCATAATCAGCAAAGAGGCTCAACACTATTTTCTTGTCTAAAAATTTTGCAAACACATCACCATAAAAATGCTTGAATTTATTCGCTTCCGGCTTTGCACCTGACCCGTTTGCAACCATAAGATTATACCCATAATTACCTACTTCAGGGTCAAATTTTCCTTGCAGGGAAACACCCAGATCGTAAGATGGCATTCTCCTTATATCAGAAATAGTGCGCTCTATAGACCGGTAGCCCCAAATCGGTTCTTCCACCAAGGAAAACGCCGGTGTAGCTGACTGTCCCACTACAAGGTCTGTTCCCTTCCAAATATTTTTCCACCTGATATATGCATACTTTATAAAGAAGGTAAATTTTCCATTACTCGTTAAATCGCCACTTACCAATCCAGATTTGGTAGCTATATTATCTTCTGCGGCCAACAACAATTCAGCAGAAAATTTAGGATGTATGTTATAGTTGTAGCCTAAATAAATTCGTCGGAATTGAAATGCGTTTCTTCCTTTTTCAATCCCCGTGTATTGATTGGCGCCTCCCCTGTTGAGCGCATCAGTATGCGCTTTATAATAAAAATCGCCAAAACTGTAACCCCATAAATTTCCATTTGGTTTGAAGGAGGAGTCAGATTTTGTTTGAGCACTAGCTGGTTTGCAGACAAGCAATAAACTGCACCAACCAATAAAAAGTAAAAACGCTTTTTGCCGCATAAATTTCAATTTGGATTAGCAAATGGAAACTTATTTTGTTGCCTAATTGTTACCTAAATATTATCTAATTGTTACCAACGCCTTATAAATAAAAATGCTTTAATTTTTTGTTTCTACTCTTTCCAATCCAAAAAATTTAATGGCATTTAATTATTACCTAAGTTTGAATTTAAAGGCCATTATTACCAAATTATTAAATTTTTTAAAGGCCCTTTCTTCCAGATATTTGGTTGTAGTTTCGATGAATTTTTTAATATTCTCTATATGGCATTTACCTCATTCATGAAGTTGTTTAGCCCTAAGGATAAAGTATTTTATAGCCTGTTTGAAGAAGTGGCCAATAACGGGGCGATAATGGCAAAACTACTGCTGGACCTTGTAGCCGAAACGGACCGTGCAAAGCGGGCTACCATGATAGAGCCAATTGAAGATCTGGAACATGCAAACGATGAGTTGACCCACAGGATCTTTACTGAATTGGGTCGCAATTTTATAACTCCTTTTGACCGGGAAGACATTCATCACCTGGCAAGTGCCTTAGATGATATTGCGGATTATATATATGCATCTGCCAAAAAAATAAAACTATATCACATTAATCCTACGGATGAAGGCATTCAAAAATTAGCGCAATTAGTGGTAGCCGGGGCCAATGAAGTTCGAAATGCAGTGTTGGAATTAAGAGACATGAAGAATATACGAACCATCACCAATGCATTGGTACAAATAAACAGCATTGAAAACCAGGCGGATGATATTAGCGATACGTACACCGAGCGTCTTTTCAGCACGGAATCTGATGCAAAAGAAATCATTAAAAAGAGCGCTATTTACCAGATAATGGAAGATGTAACGGATAAGTGTGAAGATGCTGCCAACGTAATAGAATCCATTATAGTTAAGTATGCCTAATTCAATCTTATTATTTACCACTTTAAGGTGGGGAGGATATTTTTTAAATAATTCTCTGCTACCCTTTTCCGAAATTTTGAATCGGCATAGGATCACATCAGTACATTTTCAAATTTACCCATGACATTTGTTATTACGATTATTGCACTGGCCTTAATCTTTGATTACATCAATGGCTTTCATGATGCTGCTAACTCTATAGCTACAATTGTTTCTACTAAAGTTTTAACCCCTTTCCAGGCAGTTATTTGGGCGGCGCTTTTCAACTTTGCTGCTTATTTTATTTTTAAAGATCATGGTGTTGCTAATACGATTGCTAAAACAGTGAAACAGGAATGGATCACCCTGCCGGTCGTTTTTTCCGGTTTAATTGCGGCTATCATTTGGAACTTGCTCACCTGGTGGTTTGGCATTCCTTCCTCTTCATCTCATACGTTGATTGGTGGATTATCCGGAGCAGCCATTGCCCATGGCGGGTTTAAGGCCCTCAACATGGCCAGCGATCCTAATATTTTAAAAACAGCCTCCTTTATTATTATAGCTCCTTTAGTGGGTATGTTTCTCGCATT
>JBDSBL010000247.1:0-7889 GCA_039921625.1 Chitinophagaceae bacterium | reverse complement strand
TGAATACCTTTGTAGAATACCTTACAGAAGAATTGTACGACAGTAAATTTCCTTCTCGTCGCGGCCCGGCATTCACTATCACGGATTATATGAAGCTGCCGAAAGATCAGTTGGAACCAATCATGACCAACTCAGAAAACATCATTGGTTTTGGTCCAAACGCTTACTCCAAACCAGCTACCGGTTTAAATATTTTACGCGAAACCATCATGGGCCGCCCATTATTTGATTATGCGTTTAAAGAATATGCACGGCGTTGGGCATTTAAGCATCCCACCCCTGCTGACCTTTTTCGCACCATTGAAGATGCAAGTGGAGAAGACCTTGACTGGTTTTGGAGAGGATGGTTTTACAGCACGGATGTAACCGATATTTCTTTAGACTCTGTTCGTTTTGCACGCGCAGATGTAACTGGTAATGCAATGGCAGGCAACCGCAATCGTGGAGATAATGGCAGTGGACCTAATATGGTTTCATTAGCCAAACCGCAGGTCAATTCTTTTGAAGATATTTCTAAAATAAGAAACCGTCAGGATCCTGCAGTTACTTTCTTAACAGATGCCGATACTTCTCTACGTGATTTTTACTGGAGATATGATCGCGGATTAGAGCCTTATGATACGGCAAAATTTGCAGGCGGCACCGGAGGCTTAAATATTGAACCGTTAACTGAAGAGGAAAAACAAAAATACTCCAACAAGTATTTTTATGAATTATCCTTTAGTAACAAAGGTGGTTTGGTAATGCCAATAATCATAGAATGGACCTTTAAAGATGGCACGAAAGAAGTGGATCGAATTCCAGCCCAAATATGGAGATTGAATGAAAATAATGTTCGGAAATTCTTTATGAAAGATAAAGAAGTAGCCTCTATCAAGTTGGACCCAATGAGAGAAACGGCTGATATTAATGAAAGCAACAACACCTGGGGAAATGTAAAAGCAGAACCAACCAAGTTTGAATTGTTTAAAATGAAACAAGCCGCCCGTGGACAGTCTACCGGGCCAAACCCAATGCAAAAAGCAGCGGAAAAGAAAGGCTTTTAGAAATCTATATTTCTTTTACAAAGACCCGTCCCTTAATTAAGGGCGGGTCTTTTTTTTAGCACTTAGAAAGAAATAGTTCACTTTATTAATGCATACATTACAGAGCGCATCCGTATTTTTTACTACTAAATATTTACTATTGAAAAGTTGGATCTTCTCTATTTTTTTGTTGCTCCATCACTTGCCTGACTTATCGGCGCAGCGGCCAAATACTCCTATCAGCAATTTAATTTTTGAAGGAGCAGGCATACGAGGCATTGCTTATGCCGGGGCATTAGAAGAGCTAAACAACCACCAACTGTTACAAAAAGTAACGCGGGTAGGAGGTACTTCTTCCGGAGCTATTACTGCTTTAACGGTAGCACTTAATTATTCTCCTTTGGAAATTAAGGCTTTAATTGGCCACACTAATTTTCAATCCTTCAATGATGGTGGGTTTATATTTCTAGGAGGCATACATCGTGTCAACCGATTTTATGGATGGTATAAAGGACAACGGTTTTCAAAGTGGTTGGGAAAAATTATTCAAGATCGTACGGGCAACCAAAACATTACCTTTTCTGAACTACATAACAAAGGATATAAAGACTTATATATTACTGCTACAGATCTTTCTGCTCAAAAAATGATTGTATTTTCTTACCAAACTACACCAGAAATGAGTGTAAAAAATGCTGTGAGAATGTCCATGGCCATTCCACTTTATTTTCAACCATTATTTTTGGATAGTACCCATAAGGTGTATTACAAACCGAAGCCCAATAAGGATCTTCACGTGATAGTGGATGGCGGCATTATAGGCAACTTTCCTATTCATCTCTTTGACAGTACCCGATTTATAGATACGGTCTCTGCCAACCAATTCGTTTACAACAAAGGAACATTGGCTTTGCGCATTGACAGTAAGGAACAAATAAACAACGACCAAACACAAAAGGGTTTAGCAGCTTTACCCATAAGAAATTTTAAAACCTACGTAGTTGCTTTTTATACAATGATCATCGAAAATTTAAACCGGCCACATCTAACCATCAATGACTGGAACAGAACAATATCTATCTGCGATGGAGATTTGAATCCAAGAGTGCGGAAACTAAAAGAAGAGCAAATAGAACGTCTTTTTGAATGTGGGAAAGAAGGCGTTCGTACTTATTTAAAAAATTTGGACAGTAAAAACTAATTGTACTATTTTATAATAAAACCTATTATGCAGGGTTGTATTTAATTTTAAAAAGATGCGAAAAACAATTGCGCTGGTTTCACTTCTCCTCGTTTCTTATTTTGCCATGGCGGGTACGGTAGATACCGTTTCTATCTACAGCCATGCCATGCAAAAAAGTAAAAAGTGCGTGGTGATAAAACCTTCTAATTATAAAAAAAGCAAAACCTTTTTTCCCACCGTTTATTTACTGCATGGCTACAGTGGAAGCTACTCAGACTGGATTAAAAAAGTGCCGAAGTTAAAAGAGTATGCAGACCAATTTCAAGTTATGATTGTATGCCCTGATGGTGATTATAGTAGTTGGTATTTTGACAGCCCGGTAGATACCACTATGCGTTATGAAACGTACATAGGAGAAGAAGTGCCTGCTTATATTGATACACACTACAAAGTAATTAAAAACAGGAATGGAAAAGCTATCACAGGCTTGAGCATGGGGGGCCATGGAGGAATTTTTTTAGGCTTTCGTCATCCATCCGTTTTTGGAGCATGTGGCAGCATGAGTGGCGGAGTGGATATAAATGACAGCCGCACCCGGTTTGATGTATCAAAAAGAATAGGCGACACAGTAAGGCATGCTGACAATTGGGTAAAATATAATGACCTGACTGTGATAGAGCACTATCCAAAGGACTCGTTGGCCATTATTTTTGATTGTGGTGTAGATGATTTTTTTTATGGTGGTAATAAAAGATTACACCAAAAAATGATGCAGTTAAAAATTCCGCACGACTATATAGAAAGGCCGGGCAAGCATAATTGGGACTACTGGGCCAATGCAGTGCAGTACCAGATTTATTTCTTTAAAAACTATTTTGACCGCCCACCTAAATAATAAAAAAGAGCTTGAATTATCAAGCTCTTTTTTTCTAATTACAATAAATGCGACTAGCCTCCAGTAGATCCTGTTCGTACTTTTATTTTCTTTTTACCAGCATTTTTCTTTTCAAATTCCATCACTTCTTTTGGTTTGGTACCTTCTTTTTTTACATCAGATTTTGCGATTACTGCATTGTCTGTTACATCAATTGGTGCCAGGTCATCTTCATTTTCTCCTACTTGCTTAGCTGGCTTATCCATTACCCAACGTTCTGTTTTTTCAATATTACCGCTCATTGAATCGTAAAATTTCCAAACTCCGTGTTTCAATGTAGATCCTTCCAATTTTACTATTTGTTTACCCGTCACTTTTGTTGGGTCATTTACATCATATACACTTACCGTATCGTAAGGACTATTTGGGTTCACCGCTCTCCAGCCTTCTTCCCGCAAAGGATCTCCGGTATTGGTAAAGTATATATTCTTACCATCCTTATTTCCCCAGCGATAATTTTCTATAGCTGTTAAGTCTCCATCCAAATTAAAACGACGCCAGGTACCTTCCTTTTTACCATTTACAAATACTCCTTCTTCCTCATACCCTCTTTCTCCGCGCAAATCTGGCACCTTCACCACCCACCGGCCTTGCTTCAATCCTTTACTATCTAATATATTTAAAGTATCGCCTTTTACCCCCACTACAAATTCTTTGTATTGAGAAAAACAATTCAGTGAAAGGAAAAGGAAGACTGCGGTTAGGTAGCGCATAGTTTAGTAAGTTTGAAAGTCAGGAAAGAAAAGAATAGGTACAGAAATTTTTTATAGCTCCTCATTAATAATTACACCATGCTTACAACCTGTAATGCCCATTGCATTGTAAAGTTACAATCGTACATAGGACTTGCATTTTCCAAGTGCAAAAGAATTACTAAAGTTGAAAGGCTAGAAACATATTGCATTCTGCTTGTATTTTGCCTTTTAACTGTCCCAGGATTCGCACAGCAAAAACTGTCTGAAAGGGCCATCCGACAACAAAGAATAGAACAAAAAGAGGCGCTCGAAATAATATCTACCACCTATAATATAAGGTTTAGAAATTTAGGCCCTTCCATTATGAGCGGCCGTGTAATGGCATTGGAATGGCTGTATATCCCAAAAATCCGCAGATGGTATATGCTGTAGTATACAACAACGGTCACCACTCTGATACCTCCAAAAAGAAGGAAGTCAAGTAAATATGAAACCACTCAATTAATTGCAGCAATATGAAGCGGCATGCCAAGGAAGTACAACGTTTTTTTTATACGCAAGCTTTTGCAGATGGTCTGCGCATTACGGCAGCCATACTATTGCCATCGGTGATCCTTTCCTATTTTGGACATTTTGCTTTAGGTCTTTCCATGTCTTTGGGTGCCACTTGTGTCAGCATAACCGATGCGCCGGGGCCGGTAGTACATAAGCGCAATGGAATGATCTATTGCACGATACTTATTTTTATTACGGCCATTGTTACTGCTTATGCCCGCATGACGTTAGTAACCATGGGCATCGAAATAGTCTTATTCTCTTTTCTTTTTTCCATGTTCACCGTGTATGGTACCAGAGCTGGTTCGGTGGGCAGTGCGTGTATGCTGGTGCTCATATTAACCATGGACCAACCGGTGAATGGCACAGGTGTATTTATTGAAGCCGGATTAATTTTTGCCGGTGGGCTATGGTATCTTCTTTTTAGTTTGTTGTTTCATAAAATAAGACCTTACCGACCTGCGCAGCGGGCACTTGGAGAATGCATTCGGGAAACAGCTGCCTATCTTGCTATCAAAGCGGATTTTTATAATACATCTTCCAACCTGGAAGAAAACTATAAAAAGCTATTAGCACAGCAAGTAGAAGTAAGTGGTGAACAAGATGCAGTTAGAGAAATTTTATTTAAAACAAGGCAGATAATAAGAGAAAACTCCTCGCAGGGACGCAGGCTGGTACTGGCTTTTGTAGATGCAGTTGATTTATTTGAACACATTACGGCAACTTATTATGATTATCAGTCGCTTCGGGAAAAATATGCCTACACAGGCATTCTTGACGAAGTAGCTCACCTTGCAAAAGACCTTGCAAAAGAGTTGGATGAAATTGGTATTGCCATACAATCCAATACTTCTTATATAGTACAATCAAATATTAATGACAAACTTGTAGCATTAAAAATTAAAATTGATGCCGTAGTAATGACTAATAATACCAGTAATCTGGTTTTAAAAAAGTTGTTGGTCAATATGCGCAATCTTCATCAACGCTTAGGCGATGTATCCCTGTATTTCAATCCCGCACCTGTAAAAAAAGGGCGAACTCCATCAATTGAATATCTGAAATTTGTGACGCATCAAAGTTTCGACAGCCAATTATTATTAGATAATTTTTCTTTAAAAAGCTCCATCTTCCGCCATTCATTAAGGGTGTGTATTGCCTGCATTGCCGGATATATTATTGCTAATATTATCTCCTATGGCCACCACAGTTATTGGATCATCATGACGGTTGCTTTTATTTTAAGACCTGCATTTGGACTTACTACGCAACGGAATTACCAACGGATTTTAGGAACTATTTCTGGTGGGTTAGTAGGAGTTCTCATTTTATTATTTGTGCTAAATAAAACAGCCTTGTTTCTTTTTCTTGTCTTATTTATGCTGGGCAATTACAGTTTTCAACGGCTTAATTACCTGGCAATGGTTTTTTGCACTACGCCTTTTGTATTTATCTTATTTAAACTAATGGGATACAATATTATTGACGTGGCAACTGAACGAATTATAGACACGGTCATAGGTTGTATTTTGGCCTTTGCTGCCAATTATTTTTTGTTCCCAAGCTGGGAGTCAAAGCAAGTAAAAACCTTTCTGGAACAAATGCTGAAAGCAAACTTTACTTACTTCCAAAAACTAGTTGATGCTTTTTCTGGAATACCTGTAAAAAGAGTTGATTATAAGCTTGCCCGAAAAGAAGTTTATGTTTGTTCTGCCAATCTTTCGGCAGCCTTTCAACGGATGCTATCAGAACCAAAAAGCAGGCAAACGGGTAATAAACAATTACACCAATTTGTAGTATTAAATCACATCTTTTTTTTCAATGCAGCTTCACTGGCACCGCTTACATTGGATCCGGAAAAAAAAGTATTTCCATTGGAGATTGTGCAAACCGCCCGAAAAACGTTGTCTGTTTTAAAGAATAGTATCAAACAATTGGATGAGCAAATGGAACTGACTCCCGCAACAATTATAAAAGATGAAAGAGGCCCCATAGAATTAACCAACGACCAACTTTTAATAAAAGAACAACTGGAATTTATTTACCGCCTCACCGGAGATATAGATAAGGTAACCACAAAAATTCTTGCTACATAAAATATGAAACAGCTAGCTGGTATCCCTTCAAACCCAGGCCCGCAATGCTGCCCATTGCCTTACCCGATACATGCGATATTTTTCTAAAATCTTCCCTGGCAGAAATGTTGGAAATATGCACTTCTACTACCGGGCTTTTTATAGCAGCAATTGCATCACCAATAGCTACTGAAGTATGTGTGTATCCTCCCGGATTGAGTATGATGCCATCTACTTCATAGCCTACCCTTTGCAATTCATTGATCAACTCTCCCTCGATATTACTTTGGAAGTAAGAAAATGAGACATTAGGAAATTTATTTTTCAATTCAACTAAGAAATCTTCAAAAGACTTGTTACCATAAATGTCCGTCTCCCGCTTGCCAAGCAAATTTAAATTTGGACCGTTGATTATGGCAATGCGCATTATTTAAGTTTATGATGAAATAGGGTAATTGAGTCAACTATTTAATTCAAATTAGATTTAATCATATCGATAAAATCATCAAACAAATAACGGCTGTCATGTGGGCCAGGCGTACTCTCCGGGTGGTACTGCACAGAGAAAGCAGGTTTGTTTTTCATCTTAAATCCTTCTATGGACTGATCGTTTAAGTTGACGTGGGTGACTTCTATATTATCCGCCTTTCGTACAGCATCAGGGTCTACTCCAAAGCCGTGGTTTTGAGTGGTAATTTCACACTTTCCGGTAATAAGATTTTTAACAGGGTGGTTCATTCCCCGGTGACCGTGGTGCATTTTAAATGTAGGAATATCATTAGCCAATGCAAGCAATTGATGGCCCAAACAAATACCAAACGTTGGTTTGTTTTCTGCTAATATTTCTTTCATGGTGGTTACCGCATAGGCCATAGAGGCCGGGTCGCCAGGTCCATTAGAAATAAAGTAACCGGACGGATTAAAACTTTTTAATTCATTAATAGATGTCCTTGCAGGAAATACTTTTACAAACGCTCCACGGTCCACCATGCATTGCAAAATATTTTTCTTTGTTCCATAATCCATTACAGCAATACGGATTGGTGAAGCAGGATCACCTAATTCATAGGAAGCTTTGGTACTCACTACCGAACCCAGTTCCAGTCCATCCATATTCGGTACTTCACTGAGCCGCTCATGCAACTTTTCCGGATCCAGTATCTCTGAAGAGATCAAACAATTCATTGCTCCCTTACTGCGGATATGCGTTACCAATGCCCTTGTATCTACGCCTTCTATTGCTACAATATTGTATTTTTTCAGGTAATCATTTAGCGAGCCTTGGGCCTGTTTTCTTGAAAATAAATCTTCCAGATTTCGCCCAATAAGTCCCCTGATTTTTATATCATCGCTTTCTACATCTACATCTGCTACTCCATAATTTCCAATGTGTGCATTATTCATAATCAATACCTGCCCATA
>JBDSBL010000246.1:0-3607 GCA_039921625.1 Chitinophagaceae bacterium | reverse complement strand
AAGGAAGAAAAAATAGTAATGACCCTTGGTGCCCAGGCCCCGGCTCCTACCAAAGTACCGGAGCCTTTGAGTGATCCACTTGCTCCTCAGATGGTAGATGATGCAGCATATGGAATGACGGAAGAGGTACCGATGCCACAATTAATAGATGCAGAAAACGATACTATTTTTCTGCAGCAACCAATAGCAGAAGAAGAAATGCCGAAGGAAGAAAAAGAGCCTCCGGTGCACATGCAATTAAAAATTAAAGAAGATGAAAATGCTGAATTTGAAAATGAAAAGAAAGAACTGGATGCTAAAAAACAAGCCCTGAATGATAAGTTTGAACAACTGCGCCAAAATATAATTGGTAAAACCACTGGGCAAGCATCCCAACAAAATACTTTTCCGCAGTCTGCAGCTCCGGGAAGCTATCCGGTAAGACCCTCCAATATTTATTCAGAACCAAAAAAAGAAGTTTCCACTTCAAAAACTGAAGACGCAAATCAGGCACCTGTAGCAAAAATGAACGAGGAAGAATCGTTCAATATGCAGATGGTGATCAAGAATGAAGTTTCTCAGGCAGATGAGCAGAAACCAAAACAAACTCAACTCAACACACCCCCAGCTGAGGACCCTGCACCGCAGGACAAAGCGGAGGACGAAAAAAGGAAAGCAGCTGAACGGTTACAGAAATTGCGCAACCTGTCGTTCAACATCAATCATGCTGACCCCAACAATGAGTTTGAAGCAGTGCCTGCCTACATCCGCCGCAATATGGAACTGCACAACAGCAATTCAAACGTGGAAAATTTTTACAGTAATTACAGTGTACAGCCCGGAGATAATAACCAGGCGCAGATTAGTACCATCAACACCTTTTTAGACGGTAAAAAACCCGATTAACCGCTGTTGTTACATGCCCCAAAAAGGCAAGTGTTTTTAGTTGTTAGCCCCACTTGAAAGAGTGGGGTTTTTTTTATTGATGCAGGCGCCAATTGCTATAAGTCATTTCAAATAAAAGATCACCACGCTTTGTAAATCCTACCTGCTGCCAACCGGCAATTTTATAAAAATGCGCAGCCCGGGAATTGGGAGCAGTACTTAAACCAACTGTTTCTTTTGTTGTATCAAAATACCTGTCCAACATTAGTTGGTGCAACCTTCTCCCTATTCCCTTCTTTTCAAATAGAGGATCTACAAACAGGGCCCAAATGTTATGATCTTTTAAATCAGCAATAGCAAAGCCAACTATCTTGCCTTCAACCTCGCAGACCCAGCCTTTGCCACGATTGGTAATGTAATCTTCACAATCCTTGTCCGTAACTAAAGACGGATCGGACAATACATTTTCTTTTACGGAATGGCGCACCACCTGCATTTGAGTAATGTCCGCTATGGTGGCTTCACGAAAGATCATAGTAATAGTGAATGTTTGAAAGAAGTTTTAATTAATATGTTTTTCATCCAGCCACAGGGCGAGTTCTTTTTTAATAGCCTCACCAATTAGCTTTTGATTTTGCGGATCTTTTAAGAATTCATGGCTTGCTTCATTATCACCAATCTCAAGCAATACTCTGTAAGGAGCTGTATTAATATTTTCATCAAGGCTATAAAACCCGAGCTTGCCGGTGGTTTTGCAACGGTAATCATTGCGGCCAGTGGTGCTGTCCAATAGTACTCCGCGGTCTTCCATACCTGTGGTAGTTGTTATTGCGCGAACCAAACGTGCCGCCAGTTCCCGGTTTTCTTTTTCTTTGCTATCGCCATAATGAATGTAGCCCCACACTGCATGGCGCTTGGTGCCTCCATTATTGTGCACGGCAATAAATACATCCGGATGTTTTTTATTTGATTGTTTTAATTCATAAGCATAACCGGAAAGTTTACCATCTATTACTGCCGATGTGTGCTCCACCTTCGTATTGCTACCTACATCTGCATGATGTACATCTATACGGCCAAGACTCCACACTTTAGACTCCTTTAATTTAGGCTTGGTGTGCATAGCGGCTTCTACAATGCCATTGCAGGTTTCAGCTTCGCTAAAGTCTTTGCCCGTGTCGGTTTGGTGAGAGGGCTGCCACACAATGATCGGTTTTTTACGATTAATTTGTTCCTTGAACGCCTGGCTGCCTAAAAAAATAAGTAAGAGTAAAAAGGGAACACTATTTTTCATAATACGGTTTTTAAAATAAAAATTAAATCATTGGGTAAGAAGCAATAATAGCTAAAAACGGATTGTGGATATTACCTAAAAAAGGAAAGAAATAACACCTTTTTTTCTATCTGTGCCTTCCTCCTTAATATGCTTTGATCACTACAATGCCATGCTTAGGAATTGTAAATTCTTTTTCGCCCTTTATTTTCCCAAGGTTTTTATGTAGCCAAAGATCCCGCAACTTTTTCTTGTGAATACCATATTTTACTGCGGCAAGAGTTACCGTTTTTTCGGTCTCCCCACGGTTCATTATGGCAATGGCCTTTTGGTGTTTTTTGTGTAATGGTTTTTCCCACACTTCAATATCACCTTCTTTAAATACTCTTTTTGCCTGTACAAAACGTTTATCCTGATTTAAGGCAATCAATTCTTTATTCGTTAATATATCAATGGTTTGTGCCGACATATTTCTAAGATCGTTGCCGGCAAGAAGTGGAGAATTTAATAGGCACCACATAGAGAAATGCGTTTTGTCTTCATCATAGGTCATACCCCTGCCTACCTGTAGCATATCCATATCATTGTAGTGGCCGGCAGATGAATATTTATCATTAGGTGCATTGAGATCAATGATTGCAAGGATAGAAGAAAACTCCTCCCGGATGTCTCCTGATATCCGCCATGAGTCTGCTTTTTTAATAGCCCACACTCCTGGAAACTGCCAGCGGCAAATGTTGAAAACAATCGAAGGATCGATTGCTTTTACAACCTTCAAAATTTTAAGGTATTCCGTTTCTTCATCCAGCTTCATTCGTTCTCCACCGCACCAGTCAACCTTTAGAAAATCGTATCTCCACTCCTTAAAAAAAAGGTTGCAATCTTGCTCCACATGTCCGTAAATACCTACACCAATTCCGTTGACATCTTTGTCATACATAGAACCGCACGTATTTTTTCCTGCGTCAGTATATATGCCTGCCTTTAATTTTTTTTGGTGAATGTAATCCGCAAGGGCTTTCATGCCTGAGGGAAATTTGGTGCTATCAGAATATAGTTTTCCATCTTTATCTCTTCCTCCAAAATAGCCATCATCAACATTCACATACCGGTAGCCCGCTTCGTACATTCCCGAAGAGACCATGGCATCAGCCTGCCCCCTGATTATTTTTTCGTCAATATGAATATGAAAATTATTCCAACTACTCCAACCCATTATCGGAGGTTTTGCCTTTTGCGCCTCTGCAAACTGGGAAAGAAAAAAAGTAAAAATGACAAAGGATAAAACGAATTTTTTCATGGCAAAAATTAATGTTGAAGGTATAAGAAAATTATCCTTGGCAGCGGTTCTACGGTTGGTTATTTAATCCGTTTTTTTTCTAAATACAAAAAAGCTCTTATCATTTTTGAGCACTGCCAAGGTCAATTAAATTTATCGGCAATAAATATTGATTGTATTATAGCAATGAT
>JBDSBL010000245.1:0-15345 GCA_039921625.1 Chitinophagaceae bacterium | reverse complement strand
ACGGATCACCCTTGCTGACCGATGATATGTGGCAAAAAAATGTAGCAACAGCAATCGCTTTTGGCATTCCGCACCTTTCCTGCTATGCACTAACGGTAGAAGAAAAAACTCCACTGCACAAGCAAATAGTGCAATTAAAAAAAGAAGACGTAGATAATGAAAAACAGGCCCGCCAATTTTTATTACTGATGCAATGGTTGAAAGCCAGCGGTTATGAACATTACGAAGTCTCCAACTTTGCAAAACCGGGCTGGCGCAGCCGGCACAATTCAAGTTATTGGCGCGGTGAAAAATACTTAGGCATCGGACCATCTGCACATTCTTTTACCGGCGAGGGCCGGCAGTGGAACGTAGCTAATAACGGTCAATACATTGCAGCCCTAAAAAATGGTTTGGTACCTAAAGAAGAAGAATTGCTAACTGAGGAACAAAAGCTGAATGAATACATTATGATAAGCTTGCGAACCATGGAAGGTATGGATCTGGAAGTAGTAGCACGGCTTTGGGGAAAAAATAAAAAAGAAAGGATACAACAACAAATAATTCCATACATCAACAGTGCCTTAGTAAAACTGAAAGACAATCATTTGCAATTAACGGATGAGGGAATGCTTCGGGCAGATGGTATTGCGGCGGATTTGTTTAGCCCCCTGTCCCCGGAAGCGGAAACTTAGGCTTCAATTATCTTTCTTTTTGCAATTAATACTTAATAATAGAGAGTTGACTATTTATGTAACAAGCCATAGAATGCCTATTAGGCTTTCGTTGTGTCACTCCCTTGTACGGTTGGTAAGGCTATGGAGCATTTCTTTAATTGTGCTTTGAAGTATATGTTTTGGTTGGAAGGAATATAGATTCAGTTTCCAATGATTTAAAAAATATTTTAAATCATTATTTAGAAAAAGAAAGCAAAATAGAATTACTTATTGTTGAACGGAGCGTCGCAAGTAAATTTCAGTAGAATTCCAAAAGTTGGTAAAAAAAATCATTGTTCTTCAAGCTTATGCATAATAAATAAGGAGTCATTAATTCCGTTCTTTTTTAAAGCCTTGTAGCTTAAATCAATTCCTCTTCAATGGTGGCAAAGCCTACTTCGGGAAGCAGCCGCTCCCACAAAATTTTATAGATCGTTTCTGCAATGGGCATATCAGCACCTACATTTTTGTTGATGTGATACATGCATTTTGATGCATTGTATCCTTCGGCTACCATGTTCATTTCCAGTTGAGCGGACTGCACCGTGTAGCCTTTACCAATCATATTGCCAAAGGTGCGGTTGCGGCTGTAGAGCGAGTAACAGGTTACTAGCAGATCGCCAAGGTAAACGGAGGCAGCATAATTGTTGTCGCGTTTTTGTGTAGCAGAACCTTGTATCTTATGCTCTCCTACCACTATGTGCTGTATGCCTGCCTTGCGAAGAAAACCTGCCATTTCATCAGCACTGTTGGCTATGTAAACGCTCAAAAAATTATCGCCATAATCCAGACCGTGGGCGATGCCGGCACCAAGGGCATAAATGTTTTTGAGCACGGCAGCATACTGCACACCCATTATATCTCCATTGATGATGGTATTGATGTAATGGGGGTTAAAATATGCTGCTATCTTTCGCGTAATTTCCTGATCCGTGCCGGAAAAAGTGAGATAAGAAAGTTTTTCAGCAGCCACCTCTTCGGCATGGCAGGGCCCTAATACAGCAAAGTAATTTTGCAGCGGTACGCTAAATTCCTGCTCCAGGTAATCGTTCAATAAAATATCATCTCCGGGTACAATGCCTTTAATGGCAGAAAGAACTTTTTTGTTTTTTAATGCATCTTTTGGCAATTGCTGCAACACATCTTTTATGTAGGCCGAAGGCACAGCCAGCACAACAACATCTGAGTTTTTAACCACCTCAATTACCTCATCAGACATGGTTAAAAGCGAAACATCAAAAAAAGCAGAACTTAAATATTGTGGATTATGCTTTCGCTTTTTCAGGTAGTCAATATTTGCTTTCTTGCGTATCCACCAGTTTACCGGGTGACCACCATCTGCCAGGATTTTTACTAATGCGGTAGCCCAGCTACCATTGCCAACAACGCCAAATTTGTATTCTTCTACCATGCCACTTCTTTGATTACTTCTCAAACAATTTTTCCTTAGTAACCACGGTCACTTTATTCCCATTTTTTAAGGATTTGCTTATGGCATTATACGGAGCAGTTATTACCTGCTCTCCTTCTTTTAAGCCTTCGGAAATTTGTATGTAATTAATATCCTGTATTCCGGTTTTCACCACTTTCTTTTGTACCTTATTTTCAGGGCCTAAAACAAATACTACTTCTTCCAATTCATCGGCTATAGAAGTGGTGCCAGCGGCCTCTTCGTCCTCCGTTGGCTTCTCTGATTTCTTTTTATCACTTATGTTTTCATCGCTGCCTTTTACGCGGGCCGCCACTGCGGTTATAGGCACTGCCAGCACGTTTTCCATACGCCTTGTTTTAATATCAGCGCTGGCATTCATACCGGGGCGAAAAGGAAATTTCTTTGGTTTGGCAGGGTCCATAAGGTCAGCATAGCCTGCAGGATCCAGCCGTATGTGCACTTCGTAATTGGTCACATCATTGGCCGATGCACCTGAAGATCCTGTTTTGATGGTGCTGCTGGCTATCTGTGTAACCACACCATGAAATTTGCGGTTGTTATAAGCATCTACCTGCACATCAGCCGAGTCGCCAATACTTACTTTTACAATGTCATTCTCACCTACATCCACGCGTACTTCAAGAGCACTCATATCCGCCACCCGCATCATTTCTGTACCCGCCATTTGTGCGGTACCTACCACTCGTTCTCCTTTCTTTACATTGAGCATAGAGATGACTCCATCCATAGGAGCCACGATGGTGGTACGACTTAGATTTTTATTAGCAGCGCCTAATTGGGTACGGGCACTAGCTACACCGGCTTGTGACCGGCGAACGTTTTGCACCGCTGCATTGTAGTTTGATTGTGAGGAGCGATACTTAGTTTCGGTTTGCTCCAATTCAGATTTGGAAATAACCTTTTGATCAAATAATTCTTTATTGCGGTTAAAGTTTATTCTATCCTGGTCCAACTGTGCTTTGTAGGCATCAATAGAGGCTGCCGTATTTGCCACACCTGCCTGCGATTCGTTTACTCTCGCCATGGCTTCATCGCGCTGGGAAGAATATATGTCTGCATAAATACGGGCAAGCAATTGTCCTTTTTTTACACTGTCTCCTTCCTGCACATTGAGCTCCATGATCTCTCCGGAAATGTCAGGACTTACTTTTACTTCCACCTCGGGATACACTTTCCCGCTGGCGTTTACCGATTCGGTGATGGTGCGCTTGCCTACTTTCTCTACAGTTACTTTTACACCTTTATCTTCTTTGTTACCAAATACTTTCAGCAGGACGAGCAGGAGGGCCAAAACACCTAATCCAATCAATACCCATTTTAGCGTTTTATTCATGAGAACAATTAAAAGTTATAAGTTAAATATGATGCGTTTACGAAAACAATTTGGTTGACTGGCCGCTGCCATTTTTTTTAAAGTTTGATGCCTTCTCCCTTATAAAATTCAAGCACTTTCATTTTAAATACAAATTCATACTGGGCCAACAGCCCTTGTATGCGGGCACTGTACAAATTGGATTGGGTGGTAATAAGGTCAATTGTATTCAACAACCCGATCCCATATCTTTTGTTGGCATAATCAAATGCCTTTTGGTTGGCTGCCACCGTTTTAGTAGCTGCGTTATATTTTTGAAGAGAGGTAGTGGCGTCTGTATAGGCCTTGTAAATATCTTGTTTCAACGTCTGATCATCCTGCTGCTTTTGCAGTTCCAAACTTTGAAGGTTCAACTTAGACCGCTGGTAAGCCGTTCGCAAAGAACCTCCGTTGGCGATAGGCACTCCAATGGAGATACCAATCGATTGCCT
The DNA here is from genome assembly GCA_039921625.1 of Chitinophagaceae bacterium. GTDB lineage: Bacteria > Bacteroidota > Bacteroidia > Chitinophagales > Chitinophagaceae > Flavisolibacter. Next base: position 11,394 of record JBDSBL010000245.1, on the reverse strand, counting down.
GAAATTTTGATTGACCTGACCGAAGTAAGGAATTTTTTCATAGGTGTAATTATTGAACGGTTGCAACGGCAGTACCTCATATTTGGTACCACCCACTGTTACACTTCCTACCGGTGCAAAAAAGGAAGATGAGCCGTTTGCCCTTTTAGCTTTATTATTAAAACTGGAACCTAAATTGCCAAATGCAGAAATGGAAGGATACATAGCACCACGTGCGGCAGCCACATACTTTTCACCCGCCTGAAGACGCAATTCATTTACTTTTTGCAAAGGCATATTTTGCAGCGCTAATGCATACACCATTTCCGGTTGTAAGGAGGCAATATCATCAAGCGGAATGCTTTTAATATCTGGCGTAGCTACATCAAATGGCGTAGCTGCATCTAAATTTAAATAGGCTTTTAATAGAAGCATATTTTGCGCAATGTTGCCCTGTGCCGTTACTAAGTTGGCACTGTCATTGGCGAGTTGCGCTTCCAATTGGGCAGCATTCAACTCCGGCAACGTACCGGCGGTTACCAGCTTTTTCGTATTATCCAACTGGGCAATGGTTTGCGCTACCTGCACGCCGCTTACATTAGCCTGCTCTTTTGATAGCAACACCTGCAAATAAGCAGCAGCCACATTTAGAGCTATGTCATTTTTTAATTTATCTACCGATGCAAAGGCGGCTTTGGTTTCCAATTCATTAGCGGCAATACTGTTTTTTTTGTTGTACCAGTTAAACAGCTCTACACCGGACTGCAATGAAAAGCCGCTGGACAAATAACCAGTTGTAATTAGGTCAAAGGTTACCGGGTTTTGATTACGGCCCGAGCTGTAAGCTACATTTCCATTCAGGTTGGCGGTGGGGTATTTAGAAAGTTTGCTTTGTGTATAATTTAATTCTGCAAGGCGGGCTTGTATGTCCTGTTGCTTTACAGAAATATTATTAGCAAGCGCATAGGCAACACATCTTTGCAGATCCCATTTTTCCTGTGCAAAGCTGCTCAGGCTTAAGGTGCCAAAGAGAAAAACAAACAGCATTCTATTAATCATAAAACAAAAATAATTAAACGAGGCTTAAAGGGACGTCTATAATCGAGCGCCAATTTACACATTATGCTTATGTAAAAGCTCCTTCCCGATGGTAATTAATATAAACGGTAAAATAAATGCTATACTTTATCCAATGCCTGTTGCAGATCGGCAATTAAATAAGCAGGCTCCTCCAGCCCTGCATACATTCTTATATATTGGTGCTGAATGTTATTAGGGTCGAAATCCGCTGGTTGTAAAGACGCACATTTTGGTAATACCAACGACTCATGTCCACCCCAACTTACGGCCATTAAAATATGTTTCAGGCTTTCGCAAAATCGGGTAATGGATTGGTAGGAACCTTCTTTAAGAGTAAACGTAAATAACCCACAGGCGCCTTTCATTTGCTCTTTGGCCAAAGCATATTGCGGAAAGGATTCATCAAAAGGAAAAAGAAGAATTTCTATTTTAGGATGGTTTTTTAAAAATTGAATGACCTCAAAAGTAGTTCGTTCTATTCGGTCTAATCGGGCTGGTAAAGTGCGCAAACCGCGAATAAGCAGCCACGCATTGAACGGAGAAATACCGCTTCCAATGTTTAAATATTCCGAATCAAAAATTCGTTTCATTGCCTCGTGGCTGCCCGATAGTACTCCGCCTAGCGTATCGCTATGGCCACCAATGTATTTAGTAGCGGTTTGCATACAAAGGTCAATGCCCAACTCAATTGGTTTTTGAAAAAGCGGCGTGCAATAGCTGTTGTCGATAAGCGTAACGATATCGTGTTTTTTTGCAAGGGCGGCTACCGCTTTTATATTTTGAATTTCATATGTCCAGGAGTTGGGCGACTCTAAATAAATAAATGTAGTATAAGGTTTTATGGCTGCTTCAAAATTGGCCACATCTGTACCATCTACATAAGTGGTAGTAATGCCGAAGCGGGGAAGGATAACATCAAAGGTGCGCTGCGCCCAGGTGTAAGGGTTGGATACAGAGATTATGTGATCGCCGCTTTTTACATTAGCCAATACTCCGGCAAAGATGGCTGCGGCCCCGTTGGCAAAAACAAGTGCCTCTTCTGCTCCATCCAGTGCAGCCAGTTTTTTTCGCAAAATATCTACTGTGGGGTTCAGCCCGCGGCTGTATAAGTAACCGCTCATTTCATCTTCAAAGGCAGTGCGCAGATCGGCTACTTTATTAAAAGCAAAGTTGCTGCTTTGTATGATGGGTGGAGCAATAGCATTGAAGTATTGTTCGCGGTCCTCGCCCAATTCATTGATGATGTAGGAAACCGATTCTTCTTTGTTTATTTCTTTGTGTGAATCAAACTCCATGCAGGCACTTTTATTAAAATAAATTAAAATTCTTTCCTTTTTGAGCAGGGCGTCCATCGCTGAACGGAGCGTCGCAACCATCGCTCCATAGTAGCACTACCGCTGGCCTCACAATTCTCTTTGCACGATTTGCTTTTTGCCCCTCGTTACCAAAAAATAAATGATCAGGAATAAGGCAAACACAGCGATGCCCGTCCAGGCAAGGCTGGGAGTATTTACCCAAATGGAGATGCCTACAAAAATATACGCAGCTATAAAAATAAGTGGCAGCAAGGGATATAGCTTCATTTTGTAAATGCCGGTCCCATCTAAATGCTTGGTGCGCTTGCGCAAAATAAAGATGGTGGCGGCAGAAGTAGCCATACCTATTGAATCCAGAAAAATGGTGAACCCTAATATCTTATCAAAGGTTTTTGCAAAAAATAAAACTACAATACCAATGGCAGCAAATGCGGTGAGGCTCACGGTCAGCACGTCTCTTTTTTCGTTTCGTTGTTTAAATGCTGCGGGCAATATACCATCCGTGCTCATGGCATACATTACCCGCGGATTGCTTAAGAGCAATACATTGACGTAAGCCAATACTGCCACAAATAATAGAACCGATGACACCGTGCGGCCGGTGGGTCCAAACATTTGTTCAGCTACAATAGACGCAATGCCCCTGCTCGATTTTAAGCTGTCAAAACCAATGGCCCGGTAATAAGCAAAACTAACAGCGAGGTACAAGGATATAATAATGATGATGCCAATAAAAATACCGCGGGGTATCGTTTTTCTCGGGTTCTTTATTTCTTCGCCAAAATTGATGGTTTGCTGATAACCGCCATAGGTAAAGGACACAGCAATAAGCGCCACACCAAAAGATTTTATGTAATCGCCCCAACTATATTGCCGAACGATAGCGGGTGCTGCACCTTCCGTGGCGCCGGGTGCAAAAAAGATAGAAGAGATCAGCAAAATAAGCATCCCTATTTTAATGATCATCAGTACGTTTTGCGTTTTTGCACTGAGGCGCAACCCCAACAAATTAATGCCATAAAAAAGAATAATAGGCACCATGGCAATCAATGATTTTACAATAGGTGCCGGGTCTGTATGAAAAATAACCTGGGAAATATATTCACTACCAATCAATGCTACTCCCGCCATGGAAGCGGCATTGGAAATAAGAATAATACAATTGATGGCAAAGGCAATGGAAGGATGATAACATTCAGCAAAGACTTTGTAATACCCACCGGTAATTGGAAACCGCGAGCCGATCTCTGCATACGTAAGAGCGCCGCACAAAGCAATCAAGCCTCCGGCAAACCAGGCCATGAAAAATACGGAAGGAGTAATGGCTGCATTGGCCGCATCAGAAGCCGTTCTAAATATACCCATGCCAATGACTAAGCCCACCACAATCATCGTGAGATCAAATAGTCCAAGCTTTGGTTTTGTACTCATAAAATGAAGATAATAGAATGCTATGGATTTTTTGGGTCACCGGCAGTAGATCCCTGATGAAACTTTAGTGGCGATGCTCCGTTGCCGCTGCGCTACAATAACTTTTCTATGAAGCTATTTTGTTCTAAGGCGACTAATTATAAGGAACCATTCTTTTCCTTAATTGCATAATATTCTTTTCTACAAAGCACATCTTCTTACCTTTAGTTCCCTTTATTAAACCCTCAATATTATCGTTATGGAATTAGCCTGGAAAGAATATCAGGAACAAAACAAGGATCGTTTTTTATCAGAAATGATGGAGCTTTTGCGCATTCCCTCTGTAAGTGCCAAAGGCGAACATAAAGAAGATATGCGTCGCTGCGCTGAGGCGGTGCGCCAAAGTTTACTAAATGCAGGAGCCGATCGGGCTGAAGTAATGGAAACAGCCGGGCACCCGGTGGTATACGGCGAAAAAATAATTGATGCATCCCAACCTACCGTGCTTGTTTATGGCCATTATGATGTGCAGCCGGCAGAGCCATTAGAGCTGTGGACCAATCCTCCTTTTGAGCCAACTATTGTGGACGGAAAAATCTATGCTCGTGGATCTGCAGATGATAAAGGCCAGTTTTTTATGCACGTAAAAGCATTGGAAACAATGGTAAAAACAAGAACCCTCAAAACAAATATTAAATTCTTGATAGAAGGGGAAGAAGAAGTAGGCTCACCCAACTTAGGAAAGTTTGTGGCAGATAATAAAGAATTATTGCAGGCAGATGTGATCCTGATAAGTGATAGTTCAATGATCTCTATGGAAAATCCTTCGCTTGATATTGGAGTTCGTGGATTATCATATATAGAAGTGGAAGTAACGGGGCCCAACCGCGACCTGCACAGTGGCACTTATGGCGGAGCAGTAGCCAATCCCATTACGGTATTGTGCCAGATGATTGCCTCTTGCCGCGATGCAAACAACCACATTACCATACCTGGTTTCTATGATGATGTGGTAGCGGCTTCATCAGAAGAAAGAACATTAATGGCAAAGGCTCCATTTGATGAAAAGGAATACATGGATGATCTAGGCATCCGCCAACTGGCAGGCGAAACCGGGTACACTACCAATGAGCGAACCGGCATTCGGCCTACATTAGAAGTAAATGGAATTTGGGGAGGCTATACCGGCGAAGGTGCAAAAACAGTCTTGCCTTCAAAAGCTACGGCAAAAATATCCGCTCGCCTGGTACCGCATCAGTCTTCTGCCAAGATCACCAGTATGTTGCTTAGTCATTTTAGAAAGATTGCTCCCCCATCGGTTACTGTCAATGCATTTGAGCACCATGGCGGCGAAGCGTATATGACACCTATAGATTCAAAAGCATACAAGGCAGCAGCAAAAGCAGTGGCCGCTACTTTTGGCAAAGAACCCATCCCGGTGCGTGGAGGAGGTTCCATCCCTATTTGCTCTATTTTAGAAAAAGAATTAGGCATTAAGATCGTCTTCATGGGCTTTGGACTTGATAGTGATAACCTTCATTCTCCCAATGAAAAATACAACCTGGCCAATTATTATAAAGGCATTGAAACCATCCCTTATTTCCATAAATACTTTGCAGGGAAAGAGTAAACTTGTCAAGAAATGTAAACCAAAAAGTCAAAAGCCTAAATGCTTTTGACTTTTTTATTTTCCCATTAATACCTTTTCATTTTTACTTTTGGTAATCCATTATGGCAGAAAAAGAAAAACTTAGAATCGATAAATATTTGTGGTCCATCCGGCTATACAAAACAAGAACTGAAGCCGCTGCCGCTTGCGATAGCGGAAAAGTAAAATGCAATGACGCCAATGTAAAAGCATCAAAAAACGTGGTTCTTGGTGATGAATACGACGTAAAAACAGAGGCCAAAAAATGGCGTATAAAAGTGACCGGTTTATTATCCAACCGGGTGGCCTATGCCGAAGCCGTTAAATATTATATTGACCTGACACCTGAAGAAGAGGTGGATAAAGTACCCTTTTACACAGCCTCATTTCATACCGGCAAGCGGCAAAGCAAAATTGGAAGGCCAACCAAAAAGCACCGCCGCGATCTCGATGGCTTTATGGAGGAAGATGATGCTTCACCAAAGTAATTAGATAATAAGGAAACATTTATTTCAGCTCTCTTTTTTATACCTACTTCAGTCTTTTTATTTGTAACCGGCACCTGGAATACTATCCACTTTTGTTGTGTCACTCACTTGTACTTTTGTAAGGATTGGGAGCAAAAGGCGGCAACAATATCTTAAGAAAAAGCAATACACATTTATACACTTCCCTATTTTAATCGATACTTTTTACCGCCACTTACCACCCACTTTATCGCATGTCAGGTGCTCTTATCTTTGTGCTATGCATATTGACATCCTCACCGTATTACCTGAATTGCTGGCAAGTCCTCTTTCCCATTCCATCATGAAAAGAGCGCAGGACAAAGGATTGCTGACCGTAACGGTGCACAACCTGCGGCAATGGGCCGTCAATGAATACGGACAAATAGATGACTACCAATATGGAGGCGGTGCGGGCATGGTCATGCTTTGTGAGCCCCTGGCAAATGCCATTGAGCACCTGCGGGAGGGCAGATCTTATGATGACATTATTTACCTAACACCTGATGGAGAAACGCTGAGTCAAAAAGCAGCCAATACTTTTTCATTAAAAGATAATTTACTACTTATCTGCGGCCACTACAAAGGCATTGATGAACGCATACGCGAACAATATGTAACCAAAGAAATTTCTATTGGTGATTATGTATTAAGTGGCGGAGAATTAGCAGCAGCTGTTTTGGTAGATGCCATTGGCCGGCTGCTGCCCGGTGTTTTAAATGACGAGACTTCAGCGCTTACCGACTCCTTTCAGGACAATCTTTTAGCACCCCCGGTTTACACCAGGCCTGCTGATTTTCGTGGGTGGAAAGTGCCCTCAATATTACTGTCTGGCGATCCAAAAAAAATTGAAGAATGGAGAGAACAGCAAGCACAAAAAAGAACAGAAGACCGTAGACCAGACCTTTTAAAAAATGAATAAAAGGCGGGTACTAATGCAACGTGCAATCAGGTATCAATAAGAAAGCCTTTCGTAGAAACGAGAGGCTTTTCATTAGGACATAAATCCCGTTTTGTTATGGCAACTAACGGAATATTTTTATTAAGAAACCGGATTTCAAGAAAAGGCAGTTGGCTTCTACCATTAATTCATTACCGTTCTTATTTGCAAATTTTAATTGTCGGTCGGTTGGTTTATTAAAATTATAAAAGACCATGAGATGGCACTTAATTCAATCGTTGAATAAGTTTCTTTTATCGATGAAAAATGGAAGAGAAACAATGGACGAATTTACCTATTCTAATTATTTAGAGAAAGCATTTGCCGGGTTTCTGTTATGGCCCGGTTGCACACGTCTTCTACTGTAGACCAATCTTCACTAAAGTGATTTTCCGCCACCTTAGAAACAGACTCAACCTCTAACCGATGCAAGTGCGGATGGAGCATTTCGTGTAAGCCCAGGTATGCTACTGAGCTTTTCAGTCCATGAGCAATGCTTTTAATTTTAATATGGTCGTTTGATTTAATTGCTTCATTTAATTGTTCCAGTTCATCCGGTATCTGCGTGATGAATTGCTGCATGATGGCCTGCTCAAATACAGTATCACCCATGGACAATTCTTTTAAATAATGAAGGCTTATCACACTTTTAAAAACTCCATTTTTTTCCTTGTCTATTGCCAGGGTAGTATCACCCGCATATTGCTGAATGATGCGATACAATTCTGCTTCTTTTATTGGTTTGGAGATGTATTCATTCATCCCTATGCCCAAACATTTTTCTTTTTCACCCGCCATAGCGTGGGCAGTCATGGCAATAATTGGTATGCTTAATTTAAGGTCATTCCTTATGGCTTTCGTAGTAGCGTATCCATCCATTTCCGGCATCTGTATATCCATCAATACCAGAGTGAATTGATTGCTATTTAATTGTTCCAGTGCCTCGCCACCATTATTAACCAATGTAAAATCTATCTGCCAATGTAGCATCAAATGCCGGATCAACTGCTGATTCATCTGGTTGTCTTCTGCTATCAATATGCGACTGTTTTTTGCCCCAAAAATGGGAAGTTGGTTAGCAACATTTTTATTATTGACCGCCAAAAATTCCTCTACGGGTACAAAGGGAAGTGTCACCACAAACTCAGAACCTTTGCCTATTTCACTGCTTACATGGATCGTACCTTTTTTCAACTCCACTAACTGCTTTACAATAGAAAGGCCAAGGCCGGTGCCTCCAAACCTCCGGGTAGTTTCTGCCTCTGCCTGTTGAAACCGATCAAATATATTTTTTCTTTTTTCGGGTGCAATGCCAATTCCTGAATCCGTTACACTGAACTGCAGCACTACTTCCCGGGGAGTTTCTTTGATTGCCTCCACACTTAATTTCACAAAACCTTCCTCAGTGAATTTTATTGCATTGCCTAATAGGTTGATTAATATTTGAGTAAGCCTTATAGAATCTCCACTTAAAGTATCTTTTATAGATGGGTCGATAGTTACCTCAAGATTCAGGTTTTTCTGTTTTGCTTTTTCGCTAAACATTACTTTGATTGAACTGATTAAACCATTGAGACTAAAAGGCATATTTTCTAAATGCATCATCCCTGCTTCAATCTTGGATAGGTCTAAAATATCATTGATTAAGGATAGCAGGTTTTCACCGGACGAATGTATAAAATCAACGTACTGCTCTTGCTGTGGCTCCAGCTTGGTGCGGCCGAGCAAGTTGGTAAATCCAAGTATCGCATTCAATGGAGTACGTATCTCATGGCTCACATTGGCCAAAAACTGCTCCTTTGCATTGGAAGCTTCCTTCAGTCTTTTCTCTGATTCATTTAACCTTTGAATCATTTGCTGCTGTTGGCGCCCTACATTGACCACGTATAGAAAAGTAAGCACACACGATATACAAGCAATGGCTGCTAATAAAGTGCCCCAGGTATTGGCACGGTTCCCATTGTTTTCTATAGAACCAACTATGCCTCTTAACTGCGCCTGCCGCACAATATCAAGGCGGTACACCAGGCTCATAATGCTATCCCTCATTTCCGTACTGCGGGATGTATTAATCAGGTTTCCTGCTGCCATCTTACCATCCTCACGGTACGATTGCAACAGCCTCCTGGATAGATCAAGTTTTTCGCGAACGAGAAAATCAAGTGTCCTCATCTCATTGCTTGTTCCCCCTGTATCCAGACTTTCTTTCAGCACCATCATCTTTTGCTGGATGGCTTCCATTTTTTGCGTTGTCTTGGGCATCAGGGCCGTATCACTTGTAATGATGATGCCCCGGATATCACTTTCCAGGCTTAATACGTCTGCTTCTAATTTCCTTAAATTGTTTTGAATTTTTACTTCGTTCAGTAGCTTTTCATTGCCACGTAGGAGCCTGTTGATATTCACGCCGGAAATGAATTGGAGAAAGACGATCAAAATGACCCCCGCCAAAAAAAACCATAGAGCAAGATATTTTAACCAACCCGTCCGCATGAACGGGCCGAATATACAAAATGATTCTTTGCAGAATCTTTCGCTTACCGAGTAATTTTACGGTATTTTTTGTAGTAAAAAACAAAGAGAATGGCAGCTAACAGAATGCCTAAAGCACTTGGTAAAATAACCAGAAAGCGTTTGTGCTCATACACTTCCTGCAAGAAAAAATATTCTGAAACAATGAGGAGAATCAAGGAAACTAAAAACCCTATGTTAAGTTGTTTTGTCATATAATAAAAAACCGAACAGGCTACAGGTGCAGCCTATTTTCGGAATTTTAATCTTATCAAATAAAAATAAAAACTGGTTTTTACTCAGTTAGGTTTGGTTGCGACCTTGGCGATTAATACAGCGTATTCCGTTAATTTGGAAACTAGGAATTGGTAAAAGAGCAAGACAAAAATAAGGCGTGTGCAAGGGAGCTTTGGCTATTATTAGGCAAGCATTGAAAAGGTTTCGGTGAATGGGGATTAAGGAGGGTTAAGCCTACAACAGGTTTAATTTTTTATTTAAAATACTGCGGTAGGTATCCGCTACGGGCACAGATGCTTTGCCTATTGAAATGACTCCTTCTTGTATAAAATCGATTTTATTAAGCGATACAATGTAACTACGGTGAACTCTTATAAACTTAGTGGAAGGCAATTTTTCTTCAATTGATTTTAGGGTAGAATGCAGCACATGAAACTTTTGCGGCGTGTGCACTTTTACATAATCTCCCATTGCCTCCATAAACAAAATATCATCCACACTAATTCTTTTTAATACTCCATTATCCTTTATAAAAACAAACTCACTTTCTTCTACTTTAACCTCCTGTTTATTGCTGGCCTTCGTTTCTTTGGCTCTTTCGATAGCTTGTAAAAAACGGGCCGGGGATATGGGCTTTATGAGATAATCAACCACATTTAATTCAAAGGCTTCTACTGCATAATCTGTTTTAGCCGTTGTAAAAATGATCAGTTGATTTTTAGCTACCGAGTTCTTGGTAAGTTCAAGTCCCGTCATGCCGGGCATTTCTATGTCAAGCAGCAGCAAGTCTACAGCGGTGCTCTTTAAAAGTTGGTAACCTTCTAACGCATCATTACATTCGGCTACAAGTTCCAACTCAGGCACCTGGCTTACAAGCTGCTTCATGGCCATACGAGCCATTTTGTTATCGTCTATTATAAGGCACTTCATTGTTGATGTAAAGGGTAAACAAATATAGCGAACCTCCTTCTTAGATATTTTATTGATATAAAAAAAGGATAATGTTACATTCTGAACTATTCAAAAAAAACAATTGTTCGCCACTTTTTTAAAATTGTTTTCTACTTTTTATTTACGCAAAAAAGAATAAGTACGGTTGTTGTTTCAAACTATTTTAATGACCACTTAGAAATTTATTTTCTAGTGATTTCTAATTAATTGAGAAATAAAAATTTATGAAATTCCTCTCAATGGTAGATCCAGATTTATTTAAGATGCTTTTGAAGTTTTGCAACAATGGCATTGGAGCCTGCATCTGAAGAAATACCATAGCCATTCACCAACACTCCTTTTACTCCATATTTTGGAGAAGATATAGCATATAATACAGACTCATCATCGGGGTTTGATTCACCTTCAAACCGATATACCTTATCAATTTCAAAATCTTCGGGAGACAAAGCTGTATCTATTGAATGGCAAACAAGGCATTCCTCTTTTATATTAAAATCTTTATCGTACCCTTCGCTTTTTAAGCCATTGATGGTTTGTGATAAAGTACCATAGCTTTCTTTCATAAAAAGGACATTAAATTATTAAATGAGTCGTGCTGTAAAGTTCCATTTTAATTCCTATTAATAAGATATAAAAAAGCGGGCTTCCATCAATAAATGTAGCCCGCCTTTTATTTTTAATGCTTCTTATTTCACGCCAATGATCGGCAATGCTTTCTGCCGAATCAATTCATTGAATGCGGGAATTTCTTTTTGCTTCACGGAATCAAGTTTAGCCAACTGAGCATCTATTTGAGTAGCAAGGTCTGCATAC
>JBDSBL010000244.1:0-5579 GCA_039921625.1 Chitinophagaceae bacterium | reverse complement strand
TTATATGATTTGTGAGCCTAATACTGGGCAGTTGACCAATCAAATCAATTTTTCTTTTTTCAATGCAGGCAACAACCAGTTTATTCAGGATGTACCCGTCACCATCTCAGAGCAATATAAATTAGGAAAGGCAAAGGATGAAGAATGCATCACGGGGGATCAAAGCGGTTGTTACTATTTGATCGTTAATTATAATTTACCCAATATTGAATTAGCACCTACTCTTAGTGGATATACTATCTCATATCAACGGTGCTGCCGGATAACCGGAGTGCAAAATATTGGAGGAGAAAGTAGCTCTGTGGGCAATACCTATTCTATCTCTATTCCCGGAACGGCTGCAGGAGCTGAAGCTCCAAAAAATACGAGCGCCACTTTCTTAGTTAATGATACTGCTGTAATCTGCGCGGGCAGTTATTTCAGTTATCCATTTGCTGCATTTGATCCGGATGGGGACGAACTTACTTATTCTTTTTGTGGAGCTTGGGTAGGTGGCAGCACAGGCAATGCCACGCCTAGTCCCTCGGCAGCACCTCCTTATCCGGAGGTTTCCTATGCTGGCGGTTTTAGCGGTGATCGCCCATTGGGCATTGATGTTTCCATTGATCCAAAAACAGGTATCATTAGTGGCATAGCACCGCCTGCGGGCAATACCGGAGAATATGTGGTAACGGTTTGCGTGAATGAGATACGAAACGGAAAGTTGATAGCTACAAATAGAAAAGAACTTCATGTGAAGGTGGGCAACTGCCGTCCGCTGCAGGCTACGCTTGAACCGGCGTACTCCTCCTGCGATGGGTTCACTACCTCATTTTCCAATATCACTCCTAGCATTGAAATAAAGACTTACAACTGGGATTTTGGAGATGGTACTACTTCTACAGATGCGGCACCGGTACATACTTACAAAGATACCGGCAGCTATGCCTTAACGCTTACTGTAAATAAAGGAGAAAAATGTACGGCATCCGGAACATCAGTCGTGAATGTTTTTCCTGGCTTTTTTCCTGCCTTTGGGTATAATGGAGTATGCTTTAATAAACCAACACAATTTATAGATTCTACCCGTACCGTGTATGGAGTGGTGAATGCCTGGTCATGGGATTTTGGCGATCTATCTACTGTAACGGATGTATCTACCGTACAAAATCCATCTTATACTTATTCTCAAACAGGTACCAAAAATGTTCGGCTGATAGTGAGTAGCAGCAAGGGATGTAAGGATACACTTATAAAAGCAGTGCAAATAATTGATAAGCCGCTTTTAACCGTTGCTTTTAAAGACACACTGATTTGCATTGGCGACAGAGTACCGCTAAAAGCTGCAGGCATAGGCAATTTTAGCTGGACGCCAATCAGTACATTATCAAACGCAAATACCGCAACGCCAACGGCGCAACCGGCCACTACCACCACTTATAAGGTAACGCTGAATGATAATGGATGCATAAATACAGATACCGTGCGGGTTCGAGTAGTGGATTTTGTGAGTCTACAGGCAAGAGAGGATACTATTATTTGCGCATCAGATGCCGTGCAGTTAAGTGCTGTTTCTAATGGGCTTCGCTTTCAATGGACCCCGGCTTCCTCGCTCAATAATCCTTCCATCATTAATCCTTTAGCAGTGCCAACAGCCAATACAACGTACCGGGTGACAGCTACTATTGGAGGTTGTTCTGCCACGGATGATGTGGTAGTTACCTTAGTGCCCTACCCGGGGGCAAATGCAGGTGCAGACACTGAATTGTGTTTTGGCACCACAGCGCAATTAACTGCTACGATCAAAGGGTCCTCTTTTACATGGTCTCCTTCGGCAACACTGAGTGATCCATCAAGTTTATCACCGATAGCTTCCCCTTCTGTTACTACTGCCTATGTTCTTACGGTAAGAGACAACCTTGGTTGTCCGAAACCAGGAAGGGATACGGTGCTAATAACAGTGTTGCCAAAAATGAATGTATCTGCCGGAAAAGACACGGCAGTAGTTGTTGGCCAGCCCTTGCAGCTTAACGCTACAGGAGGTACCCGCTATTTATGGACGCCATCCACTTCTCTTAGTAACTCAAAAATATTTAACCCTACCGCTACATATGATGGCAGTTTTGAATTTATTACCTACAAAGTATTGATTGGTGATGATAAAGGATGTGTGGATTCTGCATCAGTAACGGTACGCATTTTTACAACAGATCCGCACATTTTTGTACCTACTGCATTCACTCCTAATAAAGACGGAAAAAATGACGTCTTTAAATTTTTGGCCGTAGGCATTACTAATATTGAATATTTTAGAGTGTACAACCGGTGGGGACAGCTTGTATTCAGCACAACGGCTAATGAATCGGGATGGGATGGTACTATTAATGGGAAAGAGCAAAATACGGGAGTGTTTGTTTGGATGGTGAAAGGCACTGATTTTACCGGGAAAGTAGTAGCATCTAAAGGCACCGTTACGCTTATTAGATAATTAGGTAAATGAATGTCCCACATCTAAAAACTAGTACCACATTATGTCAAATTATTGCAGTTCTTATTAATGTAGTAATGCCTTCTCACAAAGAAACTTTTCTAAATTGATAGTATTAAACCGCAAACAATATTCTTTAAACTACTATCCTTTTTACCATCAATTTTTATGAATAAAACAATATTTATTACAGGGGCAACGTCAGGTTTTGGCGAAGCTTGCGCTCACCTTTTTGCGGCCAATAATTATAACCTGATTTTAAATGGAAGAAGAGAAGAACGGTTGAAAATTTTAAGTGAAAAATTAACGGCTCAATATTCAATATCATGTTATGTAGCCCCCTTCGATGTGCAAGATCGAAAGGCCGTTCAAAGCGCTATAAATGCACTTCCTGATGAATGGAAAAATATTGATGTTCTATTAAATAATGCAGGCCTTGCACTAGGTCGCAGCTATATAGACGAAGGAGATATAGATGATTGGGACACGATGATTGATACCAATGTAAAAGGCTTGTTGTATGTGTCTCGCGCAGTAATGCCCTTAATGGTAAAAAGACAAAGTGGCCACATCATCAACCTTGGATCGGTAGCCGGCAAGGAAGTATATGAAAAAGGTAATGTGTATTGCGCTTCCAAGTTTGCTGTAGATGCCATAAGCAAAGCAATGCGGATCGACTTGCTGCAACACCAAATTAAAGTAACCGCTATCCATCCCGGTGCGGCAGAAACGGAGTTTTCAAAAGTGCGATTTAAAGGCGATGAAGCAACTGCTCAAAAAATATACGAAGGCTTTCAGCCGCTCAACGCAATGGATGTTGCATCAATCATTTATTATACAACTACCTTACCTCCGCACGTATGCATCAATGACCTGGTAGTCACTTGTACGCAACAGGCAAATGGTATTTTTTTCAATAAAAATACTTAGGCTAATATTTAGAAAATGATAACAAAATTGTAGAACAGCTTGCTCATTTTGGCACATTATTGGCACAAGGTGCGGCGTGCTGCCAAAAGTTTCCTTCCCCCTTTAATTTCCATTTTTTAAGGTATTTTCACTAGGAAGATTTACGTAGAGGCAATGATTCTGTGTGTTGGATTATGAACTAAAAAATCTTTCTTATACATTTATGGTGCCTCGCCAATACCCACTAAAATACCCTATGAAGAAAACAATCCTATTCCTATTCCTGATCTTTTTGGTTCATCTTTCCTCTTTTTCTCAAGAAGTAATTCGCGTAAAAGCTTGTAACAACGACGATATAATGAAGCAGGTGGACAGCTTGAAAAAGTTGTATGCTAAAGACGGATTCAGCGTAATGAAAGAAGCGTCCATAACCATGGAAAGTGAGTATGAAATGCCTGTAATTGTGCCGCTACAACAAGGCACCTGGTACCAATTTATTTTCATTGGAGATATTACTTCCCGATTGTACGAAGTACGTATGTATGATTGGAATGAAAAGCAAGTAATTTATCAAAAGAAAATGTGGGGCGATGTAGATGGAAACATAATTTCTTATTCCTTCGTGCCGCAATTTTCTGAGTTTCATATGATGAAGCCGGTGCAGGTAAATAAAAAGAAGAAAAAGGATTTATGTGGTTACGTGATGTTGTTGCGCAAAACAAAAACACCGGTAGTACAACCCTAATTTTACAGTAAATAAATAACTTTAAAATCCGCTCATAGTAGCGGATTTTTTAGGAGAAGATATGACTGGTTTAAATTCCAATTAAAGTACTTCTTGTTCTGCCGTTTACAAAAGCTTATACATTTTTCCCGGTAGTGAGGAGATGACTCCTTGCAGTTCTAAGCTAAGGGTAGCGGCCGCTACGGCACTACTTGTTAGTCCACTTTTTAAATTGAGTTCGTCAATGGGTATCGTTTCCTTTTGCTGGAGGATGGAAACAATAACCTTTTCATCCGCTGTCATTTCTATAAACAATTCCTTCTGCTTTCTGCCTTTAGGTTTCGATATCTCCTGCCAGCCCATGGTTTCCAAAAATTGAGCAGCGTCTGTCACTAAAATGGCTTTGTTGTTTTTGATTAAATGATTGCAGCCAGCACTTACTTTATCACTCACGCGACCGGGTAAAGCAAACACATCACGGTTGTAAGCATCCGCTAATTTAGCCGTGATCATGCTCCCACCTTTTACATCTGTTTCTACCACTATCGTGGCATCACTGATGCCCGCAACCACCCGATTGCGAAGTGGAAAATTATGCTTGTCCGGCTTGGTACCACTAAAGAATTCAGTAAGCAAACCGCCTCCTTCTTTAATCATTTCTTTTGCAAGGTTTGCATTTTCAGCAGGATAAACTTTATCCAGGCCATGCCCCACTACACCAACCGTTCGAAGATCATTTTTTACAGCTGCTTTATGGGCAATGGCATCAATACCGTATGCCAAACCACTTACAATAAGTACATTTTGCGCCGTGAGATCTGCCACGAATTTTTCAGTGAATTGCTTGCCATAGTCTGTATTGGAGCGGGTTCCTACGATCGCTACTATTTTTGATGTATTCAAATCAGCAGTGCCTTTATAGAAAAGCAAAGTAGGAGAATCGTAGCAATGCAGCAACCGTTTGGGATAAGCAGCATCGGTAAGAAATAAAGGGTTGATATTAAATTTTTCCAGAAGCAGGTCCAAATCTTCTTCTTTGAAACCAAGCCGATGCATTCCAGTTTCCAATTTTATATGAATCGGATATTTTTGCTGAATTCCTTTCTGGATCAATTGTTCATGAAATAAATCTAAAACCCTGAAACTATAAATTTCTGGTTCCAAATTATAATCGATGATGATATTGTAGCTGTGTTGCTCAGGATTCATAACCATAATTGGCGTAGAAATCCCGTTTTTTCGTAGATCAACACCTTCATCTGCATATGCAACTCCCAAATAATCAATGTGGTGGTGCTGCAAAAATTCTGCAATTTCATAACCACCTAAACCATAAGAAAATGCTTTTACCATTGCCATAATCTTAGTTTCCGGTTTCAAAAGTGTTCGGTGAATATTAATGTTATTTAAGATCGCATTTAGGTTGACTTCTAAAACAGTTTCATGTTTTTGTAATTCCAAATATGTTTTTAAACGGTC
>JBDSBL010000243.1:0-8333 GCA_039921625.1 Chitinophagaceae bacterium | reverse complement strand
ACTGGAAAATAAAAATGGAAGCAGCCTACAATGCAGGTTGCCAAAGATTTGATGGAGCCTTAAAAGGAATTGGTGGTTGTCCTATGGCCCATGATGATTTGGTTGGCAATATGAACACTGAGAACATGATTTCGTTTTTGCAACAAAAAGGAGAATTAAGGGGATTAAATGAAACTGCTTTGAATGAAAGTTTAAACCTGGCTAACCAAATTTTTGCATAATGGAATTTATGCTTCCATTGGAGCTTTCCAAAGCAAACCGCTTGATCAATCACCAACAAAAAATAATGTCGGTTGGCTCTTGCTTTACGGAGCACATTGGCAATGCGTTGCTTGAATTTAAATTCAAGGTGTTACAAAATCCTAATGGAATTTTGTTTGATCCATCATCTGTTTGCACCTCTCTTCTTTCGTACCTACTTCCCAAACAATATAAAACCGATGATCTTTTTTTGCTACATGAATTATGGCATAGTTGGCAACACCATAGCCGTTTTTCCGGTATGGACAAAGATGTGGTGCTTCAGCAAATAAACGATTCACAAAAGAAAGCCCACCTATTTTTGAAAAGCGCAGATTGGTTGATCATTACATTAGGTTCTGCATTTAGTTATCAGTTGAAGGAAGATGATTTGAAAGGAGTTGCTAATTGCCATCGGGCACCGGCACAAACCTTTAGAAAGTATTTTACACCTATCAATGAAATAATTGCTGACTTAGAAAATACCATTCAAAAGTTACAGGAATTCAACCCGCAACTCAATATCATTTTTACCATTAGTCCGGTGCGCCACATCAGAGATGGGGTAGTAGAAAATAACCGAAGCAAGGCTCGATTGATTGAAGCGGTTCACCACGTGGTTACGGCCTTTGACAACTTATTTTATTTTCCGGCATATGAATTATTAATTGATGTTTTGCGTGATTATCGCTTTTACGACGTAGACCTGGTGCATCCTAATTACCCCGCAACTTCTTTTGTATTAGAAAAATTTCAGCAGGCATTTATGAGTAAGGAAACGATGGCCTTAACCGAAGAAATAAAAAAAATTGTAATAGCCCGAAAACATCGCTCCGCCAACCCTCAAACCGCCGCACACCAAAAGTTTTTAAAAATTAATTTAGAAAAAGCCAACGCATTGCAGGTACAATATCCATTTCTAAATATGCAAAATGAGATCAATCATTTTAAAAGCACTATTTAGTGAAGCCTGTCTCCCCGAACTTCTAAATTTTTCATTACATCACCTTCAAAAAAGAGCCATTCTTTCCAACGGCTTTGCACCCTTTCCGGATCAATGTATGTTTCTGCCAACGATATAAAAAGTGTATAATGCCCAGCTTCGCTTTCCATAAAACGTCTGTAAAATTTTCGTAAATAGTCATCATCCAAACCCTCACTCAGTCGCTTAAACCGCTCACAACTTCTTGCTTCTATCATGGCCATAAAAAGCAATTGATCCAACAACCTTCCTTCCTCTGCGCCACCTTTTTGCGTGAACTGCATTAAGGCATTTACGTATTCATCCTTACGCTGATTTCCCAACACCAATCCACGTTTGTGAAGTTCAGCCAATACTAATCTGAAATGGCCCCATTCCTCCGTCACTATCGGTGCCAGTTCCAATACCAATTTTTCTTTTCTGCTGTAGCGTTGTATAAGTGAGATGCAGGAAATGGCTGCTTTTTGTTCACAATAAGCATGGTCTGAAAGAACATCCTGTAACGACTTTTGTGCAAGGTTTACCCACCGTGGATCCGTAGGGAGCGACAATCCTAAAATAGATTTCGTATCCTCAGAAATTGCAACTTCAACTCCATCCATGCAGTAAAACTAAATATAGAAAAATAATTAGCCGGGCAAAAGAATGAAAGGAGCTTCGGTGGCGTCGCACTCTTGTACAGCATCACTAAATGGAGCTAATTAAAATAATATCCTAATCAAAAATTCTTTAAAAGCGGTAGCACTTAAAAGAGTAGATTATACCTAACCAACCTTTAACTTTTTTTCATTTTCAGGGTCTTTCCAGGTTTTATTTTTTAACCTATTTTCCTTACCTTTGCCGCCAAAATAAATCAAAAACTTAAGCACCTAATTCGGGTGCCCGTTAAAAAAGTAACGATGTCATTAACAAAAGAAAAAAAAGCAGGCATTTTTGCCAATTTTGGTGGTCAGGAAAAAAATACCGGTTCTATTGAAGGTCAAATAGCCCTTATTACAGAACGTATGGCACAAATTTCTTCCCATTTGCAAACAAACAAAAAGGATTTCTCTACACACCGTGGATTGATGCATTTAGTAGGCCGTCGCAGACGCTTATTAAACTATTTGCAAAAACATAACCTATCTGGCTACAGATCATTAATTGAAAAGTTAGGAATTAGAAAATAACTTTTGCATGAACTAATTAATACAATTCCCAACCCTCTTTTCCGGTTGGGAACTTGTGTTTTATTACGGTTATGTATTTTACCTTTTTTTGAACTACCAAAAACAAAACATGTTAACACAAAAATTCAGTAAAACATTTAATATAGGCGATGGCCGCGAAGTGACCATTGAAACTGGTCGCCTTGCCCGGCAGGCCGATGGTTCTGTTACGGTGAAGTGTGGCAATTGCATTATCCTGGCAACAGTTTGCGCTACAGAAAAGCCAAAAGACGGACAGGATTTTTTCCCACTTTCTGTTGATTATATGGAAAAGTTTTCATCAGCAGGGCGCATTCCCGGATCTTTTTTCAAGAGGGAAGCTCGCTTGAATGATTATGAAATTCTTACATCCCGCTTAATTGACCGTGCCCTTCGTCCACTTTTCCCGGAAGATTATTTATGTGAAGTACAAGTGATCGTATCACTTGTTTCCAGCGATGAGCAGGTAATGCCTGATTCGCTTGCTTGCCTTGCAGCTTCATCCGCATTAGCAGTTTCTACTATTCCTATTCAGGAAGTAATATCAGAAGTTCGTGTTTCCCGTATCAATGGTTCGTTCAAGATCAATCCTTCCCGCAAAGAGATGGAAACATCTGATCTTGATTTTATCATTGCTGCTACTGAAAAAAACATCATGATGGTAGAGGGCGAAGCAAAAGAATGCAGTGAGGAAGATCTTTTGCAGGCTTTGCAATTAGCACACGATGCCATCAGAATACAAATAAAAGCGCAGCAGGAGTTGAGAGAAATGGTTGGCGTTTCTGAAAAAAGAGATTATCCAAAACCAGAAACCAATGACGCCATTAAAGAACGTGTGTATGAATTAGGTACTTCTAAAATGGAAGAACTTGCCAGAGCCAATGTAAAAAAATCAGCTCGTAAAGATCAGTATGATGCGATCAAAAATTCCATCATAGAAACTATGGGATCAGAGGCTAATCTGCCGGAAGGAGAGGACCTTCCTTCAGAATCTCAAAAGTTGATTAAAAAATATTTATCAGATCTTCAATATGATGTAGTTCGTGATATGATCTTGAACGATAAGATTCGCCTTGATGGACGAATGTTAGATCAGGTACGTCCATTGGATATGGAAATTGATGTATTGCCAACTCCACATGGATCGGCCTTATTTACTAGAGGTGAAACACAATCGCTAACAACCGTTACATTAGGAACGCCTTTAGATGAATTGTTGGTAGAAAGCGCTGCAAAATCTGTTGACTCCAAATTTTATTTGCACTATAATTTTCCTCCTTATTCCACGGGAGAAGTTAAGTTCTTAAGAGGTGCCAGCCGCCGCGAGATTGGTCATGGTAAGCTAGCTGAGCGTTCATTAAAGCAAATGATGCCAATTGGAGATTTTGCTTATACCGTTCGGGTAGTGAGTGATATTTTAGAATCCAATGGTTCTTCTTCAATGGCTACTGTATGTGCGGGTTCGCTTGCATTGATGGATTGCGGCATTCCAATCCCGAAGCACGTAGCAGGAGTAGCAATGGGCCTGATTTCCAAAGAAGGAAAATTTGCTGTATTGACGGACATTCTAGGTGATGAAGATCATCTTGGAGATATGGACTTTAAAGTAACCGGAACCCGCGAAGGTATTTGCGGTATTCAGATGGATATTAAAGTAGATGGCTTGCCAATAGAAGTAATGAGGCAGGCTTTGGAGCAGGCAAGAGTAGGACGTTTGCATATATTGGATGCTATGTACCAATGCATGCCTGAAGCCAGAAGCGATGTGAAGCCGCATGCACCTCGAATGGTGAAACTTTATATTGACCGTGAATTTATTGGCGCAGTGATCGGGCCAGGAGGAAAAATAATTCAGGAAATTCAACGTGAGACGGGAACCACCATTAACCTGGAAGAAATTAATGATCAGGGTGAAGTAAGCATATTTGGTGCAGTGAAAGAAAATGTAGAAAGAGCAGTTGCATGGGTGAAGGGAATTGTATCCGTACCGGAAGAAGGTGGGGAGTATGATGCTATTGTAAAATCAATAATGCCGTACGGTGCATTTGTAGAATTCATGCCGGGCAAGCAAGGCTTATTGCATATATCTGAAGTAAGCTGGAAGCGCCTGGAAACTTTGGAAGGAGTGTTGGCAGAGAACGATAAGATTAAAGTAAAACTGGTTGGTGTAGATCAAAAAACCGGCAAGTTTAAATTGAGCAGAAAGGTGTTAATGCCAAAGCCGGAAGGTGCCGGAGACGACCGCAGAAGTAGCGATAACCAAAGACACGATGATCGGCCTCGTAATGAGGATCGTCGTGATGATCGTCCACAGCGCGAACGCCCAAAAATTGAGCGGGCACAGCGGCCAAACGAAGGACTTCAAAACACAGGTAACAGTGAAGAAAGTGAAGGATAATTATTAAGTAAACAAAATATAGGCTGTCCTAAAAGGGCAGCCTTTTTATTTATATGAATTACGTACAATTAAATATTAGTGCAACCGAAATACAACAAGAAATTTTAATAGGGTTATTATCACAATATGCTGTTATAGGTTTTGAACAACTCAGCGAAAGTCTCCTTGTTTATTTTGATGAAGCTCATTTGCCAATAACTGAAATAAGAAAAGAATTGGAAGGCTACACTTATGAATGGAACGTATTAAA
Organism: Chitinophagaceae bacterium; assembly: GCA_039921625.1. Classification (GTDB taxonomy): domain Bacteria; phylum Bacteroidota; class Bacteroidia; order Chitinophagales; family Chitinophagaceae; genus Flavisolibacter. Next base: position 3,276 of record JBDSBL010000243.1, on the reverse strand, counting down.
AGAAGAAAATTGGAATGCGTTGTGGGAAAGCAATTTTGATCCGGTAACCATCAATAATTTTTGTGGCATAAGGGCTCATTTTCACCAACCCTTATTAGACGTAGAACATGAAATTATAATAACTCCAAAAATGAGTTTCGGTACCGGTCATCATGATACCACTTTCCTGATGGTGGAACAAATGAGTGCGTTAGATTTTACTAATAAAAGAGTTTTAGATTTTGGTACCGGCACTGGGGTATTATCTATACTCGCAGAAAAGCTAGGCGCATCAAGTGTTTTAGCAATAGATAACGATGAGTGGAGCATTGAAAATGCAAGGGAAAACTTTGATAGAAATGATTGCCAGAAAATCGATCTTCAATTAACATCCACTGTTCCAGAAGGAACTTATGATGTGATTTTAGCAAACATCAATAAAAATGTATTGCTACAAAACGCTGTGGCATTATATCATGAATCATCTATACCTTCCACATTACTTTTAAGTGGCCTGATGCCAGAAGATGAAAAGGAAATTAAAATTGCTTTTGAACAATCAGGATTTCACTTTGAATCTCAAAAAGCAACGCCTCATTGGATCTCATTATTATTCCTTAAGTCGTAGTACAATTTGATTTAACAACTGCCTTTTCACAATAAGGCTTAATTTACATTTCTTTGATTCTCGATTCTATGAATGAATTTTTATTAATAATAGTTGCTTATTTACTTGGTAGTATTCCTACTGCGCTAGTGGTTAGCAAATTATTTTTTAAAATAGATATTCGTGATTATGGTAGTGGCAATTCCGGTGCAACTAATACCTACCGCGTACTGGGTTCTAAGTGGGGCACGTTTGTAATGATCGCTGACATGCTTAAAGCTATCATTGCAGTTAAGCTTGCATTCTTTCTTCCAGATTCATTTGACAATGATCTCTACCTTGTAAATTTTCAATTAGGTTTAGGCCTTGCTGCCGTTGTTGGACATATTTTCCCCATATGGGCTGAATTCAGAGGTGGCAAAGGTGTCGCTTCTCTTTTTGGAATGGTGTTAGGCATTCAACCTAATGTAGCATTATGCTGTGTTGGTGTTTTTCTTTTAGTTCTTTTTTTGACTCGATGGGTTTCCCTAAGCTCCATATTTGCTTCCGTTGCTTTTCCGATTTTTATTTTATGGATTTTTAATGAGCCGGAGCATCTATATCGTGTGTTCGCAATCATTGTAGCTGTGCTGGTATTAGTAACACATCAAAAAAATATCAGCCGTATTTTAAAAGGAAGCGAAAGTAAAGTCCCTATTTTAAAACGCCGCGACCGCCGACGTAAGCAACAGTCAAAAGATTAAATCATTTTCCTCTTTTCAATTTTACCTTTTATTTGACCTTACAACAACTGTTTGGAATAATCATTGCATTTATTGATTAAAATAAATATTATGGTAAGGAAAATAACTACATTTTTTCTAGCCGCCACTTTATTCGTAGCCTGTTCTAAAAATGCTGTAACCGGCAGAAGCCAGTTTAAATTTTTACCAGAATCAGAGCTTCAATCAATGGCGAAGCAAGAGTATCAATCGTTTTTATCTACCAACAAAACTGTTTCACCATCTAATGATCGTGATGCAGAAATGGTAAGGCGTGTTGGGCAACGGTTAAGTAATGCTGTTGAAACATATTACAAGCAACAAGGCCTTTCAGATGCACTTGCAGGTTATCAATGGGAGTATAATTTGGTGGCTAATAAAGAAGCAAATGCATGGTGTATGCCAGGTGGAAAAATAGTTGTGTATTCAGGCTTGCTTCCAATTACCCAAAATGAAGCAGGCTTAGCCGTGGTTATTGGACATGAAATTTCGCATGCTATATTTCAACATGGCAATGAAAGAATGAGCCAAGGCCTTGCACAACAATTAGGTGGCGTAGCGCTTTCAGTTGCTGTATCATCACAGCCGGCTGCAACACAAAATTTATTTATGCAAGCTTATGGTATTGGTTCTCAAGTAGGACTACTATTGCCATTTTCACGCAAGCATGAATTAGAAGCAGATCGTTATGGATTGCGTTGGGCAGCTATGGCAGGATATAATCCTCAGGAAGCTATTGCACTGTGGCAGCGGATGGAAAAAATGTCCAATGGAAATAACCCGCCAGAATTTTTAAGTACGCACCCTAGTGAAGGAACCCGGATTGATCAACTGAGAAAATATATGCCAGAGGCAATGAAATATTATAAACCTATGGGAAAATAAGTAACCTCGTTACTTTTAAATGCCCCGCTAATTCACTGTTGGCGGGGCATTATGCATTATTACCTTTTGTAATTAGGGGAAAATACCGTATTTTTGCGTTCCCTTTCACAGAAAAGGTTCTTGCAGAAACCTTGACGATTGTTTTTATCACCTAAATTAAAAAATGGTATGTCTCTAACTATTTTTGAAAAATTACAATTAAAGAACGAAAAAACATTATTAATCCAAGGTCTTCCTTCATCAATTGAAAAACAATTCTGCAAATTATCTTTTGCAAAAAATCTTACCCCTTTAATCCGATCCAGAAAAATTGATTTTGCTTTAGTCTTTGCTGTTAGCGAAAGCCAATTAAACAGCATATTGCATGACATAATGCCGGCCCTTAAAGAAGATACAAAATTGTGGATCGCACATCCAAAGCTAACTTCTAAAATAGCCACCAATTTAAACCGCGAAAGCAGTTGGCAAAAATTAACTGATGCAGGGTTTGAATCATGCGAACAAGTTTCTCTTGACCATGTATGGCATGCATCGCAGTACAAACGCCTGGAAGCGGCTTGCGCTTTTGAGGTTGCTGATACCTTAGATATAGCGATTGTTTCAAAAAAGAAAAAAATAGTTTAGCAAATTTTAGCTAAACATTGTTTTTAATTGGAATATGTTTTGCACCATTGTTTGCAAATGTTTTTCTATTAAAATTTATTCTTGCGCACCTTATATAATATAATTATGCGCTGCAGTTAGGCAGGATTAATCAAAATATTTTTGTTTAAAAGTTTCATTTGCAACATGATGATTGCTTGCAAATTGGTAGCATTTCAAACTTTATAAATTAAAATACTAAGTAGTTGTATTAATAAAATTATTTTTTGTTTACAATGGTTTATATCCATTGCGTGTTGAGTTTGGCGTGTTGTGTTTGAACTGGTAACAAAAATTATTGATTCAAAGGATGTCCCTAAATTTTAATGCAATGCCTAAGAAATTGTTTAGTGTTAGAGGAATAATTTCTACACACATTAATTTTTTATTATAAAATAATTA
>JBDSBL010000242.1:0-26401 GCA_039921625.1 Chitinophagaceae bacterium | reverse complement strand
CCGCTTTGCCAAATGTCCATACTGCGGAAGTGCGACCGGTCAGGATTGGGATAACCTACATTATTTAAAATGCCCATGGAGCCATCATGAAAGGCATCAGCAAAAGAAGTTAGCTCCGGGTGCAGCCCCACTTCGTCCGTGAGTGATAAAGCTTTCAATTTTTCTATCCCCAACTTTGGCCGTGACTTATAATAAATGTCATTGCGAATGGGGATAACGGTATTAAGGCCATCGTTGCCACCACTAAGTTGCAGCACTACTACCACCTTATTGCCGGGCGGCACCATGCGGCCACCTTCAAAAGCTTTTAAAAACTTGGGTACCATAAAAGATGCTGTTGCCAGCGATCCTACCTGAATAAATTGTCTGCGTTTGATTAACATAAAAAATCCTCCGGCCCCCTGTTCCCTCTAAGTAGAGAACTTAGGTGAGTCATTTATTTTTTGATGGTTGCCTTCCTGAAAGAAGTGCGTTTTTTTATTTTTTGTTTGTCGTCTGCTGCCTCTCTATTGATCGTCCCTTGCGATGCTCCGTTTGACTAATGTGCTACCATGAGCTTTTTTATTCTTGTAATTTATTACCGCTATGCTATTGCTTCATTAGCTTTTTTGCCCAAGTAGCAATCAATAAAAAGCTCAATAGAGTTACCCACTGCTCCAGTGAGTGACCCAACAGAAGTTTAATTAATATTCTTCTGCTGACTACCAAATTATTCTACTACCTAAAAAGAACGATCTGAAAAGGAGCCGCTTAACACATTTGATACTCTGGTATACTCATTAATTGAATGGTAGCCGTTTTAATAAAACCGTCGCGGCTGCTTTCATCTGCACTGCCTTTGATGGTGGCCAGGCTTACAGTTGGTTTTAACTGCAGCAAGGTGCTGGTAAGGCCATCTATCAAATTTTCCCGCGTTACTTTTTCAAAGTTTTTTATATAGTTGGTCCATTCAATGTCTGCTTTAATGGGCTTGCCGGCTTTGCCATAGCTTGCTTTGCCTCTTTTATCCACGTTTGGTTCTCCATCAGCTGTTCGGCCCATCATCACATCATCATCATTTTTTGGCGCTACATTTAGTTCGTCTTTATCACTTATCATTTGCGGCAAGCGCATGCGCATCATTAAGGTGGATGAGTCTATCCAGCTTCTGCCCCCCGGCCAGCCGGCTACATTGGGTGGGTAAAAAAGCGTTTGACCTAACAGGCGCTGCACCAGGAGCATAGTATCTTCGTTTTCTACCTTCATGGGCAGTACTCTTTGTATGCCGGCAATCAACTCTATAGGTGATTTTATTCTTACACCAATATTCTTATCATCATAAAACCAATCAGCAGTAAATATATCCTGCATCAATGCGGAAATGTTATAATCACTTTTGTAAAAGCGCTCGCTAAGCCAGGCTACTTTTTCTTTATCTACTGCCTCATTTACAAAAAACCGATATATTTTTTGCGTTATAAAAGAAGCGGTTTGTTTGTGATCCAACAGAATATCCAACACTTCATCGCCACTAAATTTTCCGGTTTTACCCAGCACATTTTTTGTTCCATCATCGTGCTGAAATTTGCGATTGACAAATTCACCTTTCCCGTTGGAGCTCCAGCCTGTAAAGGCTCTTGCTGCTTCTTTTACATCCGTTTCTGTATAGTTGCCGCGGCCCAAAGTAAAAAGCTCCATCACCTCGCGGGCAAAATTTTCGTTGGGGTGATCTTTTTTATTTTGCTGCGCATTTAAGAAATTAAGCATGGCAGCACTTTTAGAAACCTGATGCAATAATTCTCTAAACGAACCCAACGCATTTTGACGAATTACCTGCAGCAGGTTTTGCTGAAAGAAGATATTTATGTTGCGGGAAGCAAAGTGTCCATGCCAGAAGAAAGCCATCTTTTCACGCAGCTGCGCTTCGCTTTCAATCATCTGGTTTAGCCAAGTAAGGTTTAGGTTTTTGATACTCTCACGCTGGCTTTGTTGTATCAGTTTGCGGTCATCTTTATCGAGGTCTTTTTTCTTTTGCTTGCCAGTATCATCCATACTCATCATCAATCCTTTGAGGTAGTCATTGGCCGTATCAATGTAAGCGGGTTTATTAGCTGATGCTTTTTGTAAGGCTTTGTAAAGTTGCGCGGAGCTTACATTTTTAAGAGCGTCAAATTGAGCTGCTGCAGGTCCGAAGCCCGCCCGCCACATCAGGTGCTGGTTTTTTAATTGATTGGATGACATGGGAGAAAATAAAAGTGTTTTTTATTGACTTTATATTAATGTAGTAGTTTAACGAAAGACGTAAAAATTAATGGATGAAAAAGCATCTTTTGGTAAGATGCCCCAAAAGAAAATCTTCTAAAAAATAAAATTGAAGGAATATTAGTCAGCCGTAGCGGGAAGACCTCGTAGAAATAAAGTGATTTATAAAAAAGGAATTATTTTTTGGCATTTGCTTTTACATAAGCAGTTACCTGTACTTTTTGCTCGTCATTAAGCTTTGCTTTTCTCGCCATTTTATCCATGATCACATCCCAGGCACCAGCGGTATATTTAGTCGGGTCTTTTAAGCCATGGCACTTGCCGCATTTAGCACTAAAGAGCGAATGGCCGGCATCAATAGTGGTGGCGGAAGCATTGGTATTGCCGCTTTCCAGCGCTACTTTCGCATCTGTCTTCGTATTGTTTACGGGTGCATTGGATAGCGGAATTGATTTGTGACTGCAGGCAAAAAGTATAAGGGCAAAGGCGGCAGCGACAACTAATTTTTTCATGTTTTAAATTTAGCCTATTAATGCCTGAACTATTGCAGGCATTGCGTATGAATATAAAATTTAGGATAGGTTTAAATCATCTCGCTGCCAAAATAGGGAAATAAGGATGGGGGTAACATTATTCCATTTGCAGTTTGTCCATTCTCCAGAAGGCAGGCCAATATCCGCGGCAAAGCCAAAGAACTTCCATTAAGAGAATGAGCTAAATTTATTTTACCTCCGGCGTCTTTATACCGGATCTTCATTCTGTTGGTTTGAAAGGTTTCAAAGTTGGAAACTGAACTAACCTCTAACCATTTTTCCTGTGCGGCACTATAAACTTCAAAGTCATAAGTTAGTGCAGATGTAAAGCCCATATCGCCTCCGCACAAACGAAGTATTCTATAATGCAGGCCTAAGGATTGAATAAGTTTTTCTACGTGCAGCACCATCTCTTCCAGCACTTCGTAGCTATTTTGTGGCAATACCAACTGCACAATTTCTACCTTATCAAATTGATGAAGGCGGTTCAATCCGCGTACATCTTTTCCATAGCTGCCGGCCTCTCTTCTAAAGCAAGGAGTGTAGGCCGTCATAAGGATAGGAAGGTCACTTTCTTTCAGCATTTCATCGCGGTAAATATTGGTCAAGGGTACTTCAGAGGTAGGAATTAAAAAAAGGTCATCTTCTGTTACATGATACATCTGACCTTCTTTATCCGGCAGTTGGCCCGTGCCATAAGCGGAGGCTTCGTTTACCATGAGCGGTAATTGGTATTCAGTAAAACCTGCTGCTGTATTGAATTCTAAAAAAAATTGAATAAGAGCCCTTTGCAGTTTGGCTCCTTTGCCTTTGTACACCGGGAACCCGGCACCTGTTACTTTATTACCCAGCTCAAAATCAATAAGGTCATACTTTTTTGCAAGGTCCCAATGAGGTACTGCCTCTTTATATAGCTCCGGTTTGCTGCCGCCTGTTTTTATTATTTCATTATGGTCTGGTGTGGTGCCAGCCGGTACTTTTTGTGAAGGAAGGTTTGGCAGACGAAGAAGCAAATTCTTCACATCCTTTTCCTTTTTTTCTAATGCCTGTTGAATGGGAGCAAGGTTGTTTTTAAGCGCCTCCACTTCTCCTTTTTTTGCCTCGGCTTTTTCTTTCTCTCCTCCGGCCATCAACTTACCTATTTCTCTTGAAATATTATTGATCTGCGCTTTTGTTTCATCGTATTGAAAGGTGAGCCGCTTGCGTTCATCATCTAATTGAATGATATCATCCACCAACGATAACTCCTTAAAATTTCTATGCGCCAAACGTTCTTTTACACCATCTATATTGCCGCGTAAGACTGATAATTGCAACATGCTGCTAACTTTTGGATCAAAGATAAAAGTAAAGCGTGAAGCGTTTTGCATTATCAAAGGAGAAGAGAAAGCGATGCTTAGAGAACTATTTATTTTAAAAGAATTATCAGCCCTCAATCCCTCTTTCAAAACCCAACACTCTTTATACCTTCTTAGATACCTTTGCCACTATGAATTTTAGCGATGACCTGCAAAGCCGGTGGTGGAAACTGGAAGAAAAATTAATGCAGCGGTTTGAAAAAAAGCCCGATGTGGAAAGCATTTTGTATTTAATAGGGATACAGGTGTTGGGCGACTTGCGCAAGAAATTTTCGAAAGAACAAAAGCAGGACCTAATGCACATTGCCATCTGCACCATACTTAGTCCTAGTGGATATTATGATTTGTCCGGTGTGGATGAAGATGGATGGCCTCACTTTAATCAACTCAAAGCAATGCCTACCATGCACCCGATAGAGCAGGAGAATTTTTTGAAAGACCATATTCTGCTTTATTTTCAACAAATGGATTTTTAGTTCTTAACCTCTATCATGATAAAATTATTTTTTAGAACTCTGTTTGTACTGCTTTTTTGTTGTTCATTGATAGCTCCTGTTTTTGCGCAGCAGCAGATACACCTCAAAAAGAAAGATCGTAAGCGAGATATTGAATTACTAACTACCGATGGAACTATAGTGTTGCGTTTGTATGATTCTACTCCGCTGCATCGGGATAACTTTTTGCGATTGGTGAAAAGTCATTATTACGATAGTGTTTTATTTCACCGGGTGATCCAAAACTTTATGGTGCAAGCCGGGGACCCTAAAAGTAAAGGTGCAGTGCCCGGTGTGGCACTTGGTAATGGTGGCCCTGACTACACCATTCCTGCAGAATTCAGGCTTTCTTTATTTCATAAAAAAGGAGCATTGGCAGCTGCCCGAACCGGCGACGATCAAAACCCGGAAAAGAAAAGTAGTGGCAGTCAGTTTTATATAGTGCAAGGTAAAAAGTTCACCGATGCCGGACTGGACTCAGTGGAGACGTTTCGACTTAAAGGAAGAAAACTGCCCATTGACCAAAGAGCAGTATATAAAACTCTGGGCGGTGTTCCACACCTTGATCAGAATTATACCGTATTTGGTGAAGTAATAAAAGGCCTTGATGTAGTGGATAAAATTGCAGCGGAACCAACCAGCAAAGATCCGCGTGACAGGCCTTTAACTGATGTTCGCATAATTAAAGCACGCTTGATAAAAAGGCGATGAACAATTAGTTTATTAACCGCATGGGATACACATTTGAATGAAAATAAAGCGATAAAATATATTCGTTAAATCCTTATAATCATTTAATCTGTGGTTAATATTGCAACACAAACATTGTATAATGAATTTTCCTGAAAATTTACGTTACACCAAGGAGCACGAATGGGTGAGAGTAGAAGGTGATGAAGCTTATATTGGCATCACAGAATTTGCGCAACATGAGTTGGGCGATATTGTATATGTGGAAGTAGAAACAATAGGTAAAAGCCTTGCAGCGGGTGATATATTTGGTACTGTGGAAGCAGTAAAAACAGTATCAGATTTATTTCTACCGCTAAGTGGATCGGTTGTAGAGGTAAATCCCAAATTGAATGCAGCACCGGAGCTCGTTAATACCGACCCTTATGGAGAAGGTTGGATGGTGAAAATGAAATTGGACAACGCTACTGATGTGGATACCTTGATGGATGCCGCAGCTTATCAAAAATTGGTTGTCTGATAAATCTGTTTTACAAACTATTTCGTAACTGATACGGATGCCTAGCAACATCTGTTCTAAGAGTAACAAACTTTTTGAACGTTAAAACCACATACGAAGAACAAGAACTGGTACAACTTCTCAAACAGAAGGATGAACAGGCATTCAGTTACCTGTACGACAACTATTCGGCTGCTTTGTATGGTGTGGTAAAACAAATAGTGACTGACGCCGAATTAGGAAACGATGTGTTGCAAGAAGTTTTCATTAGCATTTGGAGAAAAATAGAAAGCTATGATCCTACAAAAGGAAGGCTTTTTACCTGGATGCTAAATGTGGCAAGAAACGCAGCTATTGACAAAACAAGATCTAAAGGATACCAACAGCACCTGCACCATCAGCCCCTGCTGGATGATGATAATATGATGCATGTAGCGGTAAGGCCGGGTGTGGATGATTATGGGTTGAAAAAAGTTATTTATAAATTAAAAGATGAACAGCGGATGCTGATTGATCTTTCGTATTACCAGGGTTTCACGCACGAGCAAATAGCCAAAGCCCTGAGTATACCGTTAGGAACAGTAAAAACAAGAATAAGAAGTGCCCTCATTCAATTAAGAACATTATTATCATAAGTGAATCTGAAAGAATACATATCAAGTGGAATTATCGAAAGCTATGTGTTAGGTATTAGTACCGATGCAGAACGGGAAGAGTTTGAGCAAATGTGCCAGCAACATCCTGAGGTAGAGCAGGCCAGAACACAGTTTGAAATAGCTTTGGAAAATCAGTTGCAGTTAGACGCTGTGGCGCCTCCTATTCAAATAAAGCAACAGGTTTTAGCTGCACTCAATTCTATTGATTCAGTAAATACGTCAGAAGCAAAAGAGAAAGGGCAAACACCCGTACGCCGGTTAAGTGCGTGGAAATTATTAGCTGCTGCCTGCCTTATATTATTAGCTGGAGTAGCATTTTGGGCCGTCACTCTTAATAATAAGTACCAACAAGAAACCGCTGCCAATGCGAGCCTGAAAGATCAATTAGCACAGGCCTCAACAGAAGTAGCAGAGTTACGGTTAACGGCTCAAACGCTTCAAAACCCTGCCTTAAAAAATGTATCCATGCAAGGCACTCAAATGTCCCCGGGATCATTTGCTAATATATACTGGGATTCTACCTCAAAAGACGTTTACTTATTGGTAAATAATATGCCGAAACCCGCATCCGACAAGCAATACCAACTATGGGCTATCATTGACGGTAAGCCGGTTGATCTCGGGGTTATTGATGAAAAAGTTTGGGATAAAAAGCTATTGGTACAAATGAAAAATGTACAAAATGCGCAAGCTTTTGCCATTACGCTGGAGCCAGAAGGTGGCAGCCCGGCACCAAGAGGTTCCATGTATGTAATGGGAAAATTATAATCCTGTTTCGTTTTTCCCTCTCCTAATTTTTATATTAATTATTCTTAGCACTACAGCATTATAAAGGCCATTGCTTTTATTTGCAAATGTTTGGTATTACCTCAAATCAAAAGAAGATTTTACTTCTCCTTTATTTTCTGTTTATTTCTGTTTTGTTTTTTTTGCCTGGTTCAGCTTTTCCTAAAGAAGATTGGTTATCCAAAATTTGGTTTGATAAATGGGTACATATCGGCTTATTTCTCGGTCTTTCCTTTTTAGCCTGTTGGTCATTTAACCTGCAAAAAAATAAATACTTGCTAATCCTACTTTTTGTTACAGTTCTATATGGCTTAGCGGTGGAAATTATTCAATATAAATTTATTCCGAACCGGTCTTATGACCTCGGTGATTTGTTGGCAGATACTATAGGAAGTTGCATTGGAGTTTTGGTTTGGATGAAGAGGTATATAAAAAAATAGACCCCTGTAGAAACAGGGGTCGCAACCAAAACTAACTGCTTATGAGAAAAATGACTGCTTTCGCAATAATTTATTTAATCTATTTATACTAACACAATTATGCTGCCAATAGTTATCTCTAATTTGTTAATACATTTTAAAGATTTGTAAAGAACTACTGACAATAATATATTAGAAAAAATGGTGCCAAAACGATTGAACAATACCTGTTCAAATTGTTATAATTATGTGTATAAGCCTCTACAGATGGGCCTCTATCCGGGCTCCTTATATCGCACTAAAACAAAATAATGCATCCCATCTATTGGCTGCTAATGGTTATTGCTTATTAATTTTGTTTGGTCATTTTTTCTGCATTTTCAGCAAACTGCAGCGCATCAATTAATTCCTGAATATTTCCATTCAATGCGTCCTGGAGATTGTATAATGTAAGGCCTATGCGGTGGTCAGTAATGCGGCCTTGAGGAAAATTATAGGTTCTAATTTTAGCACTTCTGTCACCAGAGCTTACCAATGTTTTTCTATGGCGGGATATTTCTTCCTCTTGCTTCCGCACCTGCTCCTCATACAATTTGGTACGTAGCATTTGCATTGCTTTTTCGCGGTTGCCTAGCTGAGATCGTTCGGTTTGGCAAACAACCACTACACCGGTAGGAATATGGGTAAGAAATACTTTAGTTTCTACTTTATTTACGTTTTGTCCGCCGGCTCCACCACTTCGGGCCGTTTCCATTTTTACATCACTTTCCTTTAATTCAAAATCAATTTCTTCTGCCTCTGGCATTACTGCTACCGTGGCTGCGCTGGTATGTACCCTACCGCTTGCCTCTGTATTGGGTACTCTTTGCACCCGGTGTACCCCGCTCTCAAATTTTAGAATTCCATATACATCTTCTCCCACTACTTCTATCTGCACCTCTTTATAACCACCTACGGTTCCTTCGCTTTCGCTAAGCAGCGAAGCCTTCCAGCCCCTTTGCTCAAAATAACGGAGATACATACGCACCAGGTCGCCGGCAAAAAGCGACGCTTCATCACCACCCGTACCTGCCCTTATTTCCAGGATGGCATTCTTATCATCCTGCGGATCTTTTGGTATCAGCATTTGACGAATGTCTCCCTCCACCGTTTCTTTATTTTCTTCAATGGATGGCAATTCCGTTTTGGCCAGATCACGCATTTCCTCATCACTTCCGTTCAGCGCTTCTTTATAAAAATCAATGTCATCTATTATTTTTTTATAACTATTGTATGCCAATACAATTTTCTCAAGGCTTCGGTATTCCTTGCTTAGTTCTCCAAATTTTCTATTGTCAACAATAATTTCAGGATTGGTAAGGGCTACACCAATTTCATTAAAACGTCCTTCAATAGCATCTAGCTTGTCGCGCATGGTAAAAATTAGGCGGCGAAATTAATCAAATGCAAGCATGAAGCCCGAATTTTGAGTTTTAATATGCAGTACAGAAAGTTAAAGGGAGATAAACTATTTGATGGGCACCGCTTTGTTCCGGATGGAGTTCTTGTGGTTTTAAAAGATGGAACTATAAAAGATATAATTAGTAGTAAAGAAGCAGGAGAAGATTTTGAAAATGTTGAAGGGATTTTAGTACCAGGTTTTATTAATTGCCATTGCCACCTCGAGTTAAGCCATTTAAAAAAAGTGATCCCTACAGGAACTGGATTGGTTGATTTTTTAATTTCTGTTGTACAAAAAAGAGGGATAGAAGTAGAGGATAAAGAGGCAATGATAGAAGCTGCCGCTAATGAAATGTACGAAAATGGAATTGCCGGCGTTGGGGACATCTGCAATACCCTTGATGCCATTAATACCAAAATGAAAAGCAAAATAAGATGGCACAACTTAATAGAAGTGATCAACTTTTTTGATCTGAATCTGGACAAGCAATTAACTGCATATAATGAAGTAGTAGCAGGGCATAAAGGCAATCAGTTAACTGCCGTACTTACACCGCATGCTCCGTATACCGTCAGCAGCGCCACTTTTAAAAAGATCAATGAACTGACGGCGGGACAAATCATATCCATACACAACCAGGAAACAAAATCGGAAGATGAATTATTTAGTTCAGGAACCGGAGATTTTTTAAAAATGTACGGTGTTTTTATGGATGGTAAATCTCCTTTCAGCATAAGTGGAAAAAGTAGTTTGCAAACCTGGCTGCCCTACTTTACCAATGGCCAAACTATTTTACTGGTGCACAATACATTTATCGCTGAAGCGGATATTTTATTTGCTGCACAGCATGCTGATAAATATGGATTGAATATTTTTTATTGTCTTTGCCCCAATGCCAATCTGTATATTGAAAACACTTTGCCACCTATAGATTTGTTGCGTAAGCATGATTGCAAAATAGTGGTAGGCACTGATAGTTACAGTAGCAATTGGCAATTGAATATAGCCGCCGAATTAAAAACGATAGCCCAAAATTTTCCGCATATTCCCAAAGAACAAATATTGCATTGGGCTACTGCCAACGGCGCTGAGGCTATGGGTTGGAGCAGTGATTTAGGAAGTTTTAAAATGGGCGCAAAGCCAGGAGTGGTTTCTGTGAATGAGAATGATTTTAAAATAAAAAGAATTTTATGATCAGCTCAAAATTTCCCGAAGAACAGGAAGTGTTTTCAAACTGCCAAAATCAGGGATGTGAAAGGCATAATACATTTCATAAGCACTAAGCAACCTTCTTCTAAATTCTCCATTAAGTGCCAGCTCACTAAGGTCTTCCGGTTGCGAAATTTTTAAAAGATAGGAAGTGATCTCTGCTTCTTTGTCTTGCAAATAATTGGGATGAGAAGGCTGATTGCTTACAAAAATACCTTCTTCCAGATCCAAATAAGGAAGCGCTTCCGAAAATTCGTTGCTGATTCTAAAACCAAAGAAAAAAGAAAGATGCACTGCAAAAAACAAAGGAAAGTTTGCTGCCACTTTTTCATTTGCTACATCTAAATGCATCAAGGCATCTTCAATAAAATAAAACAGATTAGCATTTTCTTCAGGTTCTTTCAGGCATTTGTAAATAAGTTCTACCATAAAAAGAGCTACTGCATTTTTACGTACATCTGAAAAAAGAGATTGAAAAAGATAAGCCCATTTATACTCTTTAATGCGTTGGAGGTTGGTGAATTGGTTGTGATAAGCTACCAATTCTAACAGCGCTGCCGGTTGAAAAACATTTGCTTTTACTCCACCTTTTTTTGTGGCCGTACGCACTCCATTCACCATATAAGATTGCAGGCCAAACAACTCAGTAAATGCCGTAACCACCAGGCTTGTTTCGCCATACTTTACGGTGCGCAACACGACTACTTTTGTTTTATGGATCATGGTTGAAAAAAGGATTTAGATTTTTTTATCTTAAATTTCAAATAGAAATAATACAAGTTTGTTAAGTGTAAAAAGTTCCCGGTATTTATTACTGTTAGTGGCCGATAAAAACAATTTTTCCAACTCCTCTTTCGGCTCGCTTTTCATCTACCACCAGCACCAGGTACACGCCGCTTGATATTCGTTTACCTGTGTAATCCTTGCCATCCCAAACCGCTTGCCCGCCAAGTGCTTTTGTTTGAAATACCAGTCGTCCATTCAGCTCTGTGATCTTTACAAAACTATTTTCTGCAAGGCCTTTTATGGCAATAGTACCTCTATAATCCGGTGCCACAGGATTGGGATAAACTACAATATTTTTATTATCCAGAGCAGGTTCTGTGGCCGTGCTTTTAAAGGAACATATACCTTTTGCTGTAGCAAAAAAAACCTCTCCGGTACTACCGTTTATTGCAATTCGTTTTACATCATTGCTCAATAAAAAACTATTTTCTTCTGTAAAATGCTCCAGCACTTGCTCGCCACCCGGGGTGATGAGCCACACGCCGGATGAAGTAGCAATCCACTTGCGGTCTGCACCATCTACCGCTATGCTTCGCACTTCTTCTCCTTTAAAAAGATAATTGGTAAAGCCTCCTTGTTTTACCACGGGAAGCAAGGCTTCGCACTGATTATTAAAAACATTTTGGGTACATTCTATTATACCAATGCCATCTGAAGTGCCCACCCAAATAAAATTACTTTTGTCTTTAGCAATACACAATACATCATTTGCCGGCAAGTTGCCCGTACCCGATCCTTTGCGATACAATTTCCAACGGTCATCGCTTACATCTTCGATAGACGGTCCATGGTTAAATACCAACAAACCATTGCCGAGAGGTGAAATAATCCATAGCTGATCGAGATCATCAACTACCAATTGCGCTACTGCGTTTTGAGATAAAAAATAAGGAGATGTAAACGATTGCCAGGTACCGTTACTTTTTAAAACGTGGAGATATTTGTCTGCTCCAAAGTTGGATATCCACAAATTGTTTTTAGCATCAAATGCTAATCCGGACACACGGTAACTCGTTGCATCTCCAATGGTTGGCCGTAGGGGAGAAGATTGTTTATAAATCTGGAATTGATCCTCTTTTTTAATATGCAACAATCCACCGCCGTAAGAACCTGCCCATACAGATTCATCTCTTTTGTCAACAGCCACTGTTATAAAATCAAGCATACTATCCAACTGCGGAAAATGAAAGCCATTATAATTCGTCCACATGCCCTCTGCATATTTGAAAAAGCCACTTCGGTTGTATTGATAATTCCACGAACTATTAATGCTTCCGGCAGTGAAGTACACCTTATTATTGTACGATGTCATTTCTCCACTAGCTATATCCTCTGGCGACGATAATTTAAATTGCTCGCCACCACTATCTGTAAAATGAGATAAGCCCCCGTACATGTCGGCCACCCAATAAGTTCCCTGCAACAAAAAAACATTTTTAGGAAAAGATATGAGTGGTGGTTGTTGCACTATTTTTGATACCGAACCATCCTCATTTAGTATCACAACTTTACTTTCTCCTGATAACAGGCGTTGGCAGATCGTTACTTTATTTTCTGATGTATTGATAGAAATAATGGGCCATCCGTTAGTATAAAATAGTTTCCAAAGATTGCCTTCCTGTACAAAAAGTGAATCGTTTTGCAGGGCTATTATTTTGCCCGATAATGAGATCACTCCCTGGCAGGCAGAATTGGCTAAACCATTGTTGCCGGAAACTTTTTCCCAACTTTTAAAGTCCGCTGGGTTAGCTGTAGTAACCGAAGTTTTTTTCAATCCCTGAGCTGTAGCTGCATAAAAAAAATCAGACCCTTTTGCAACCATATATGTTTTTACCGGAGCACCATTATTACCTATAAACCAGGTATCCTTTACCTCATATTTTAAAAGATCTAGTACCAATATCCCAAAGCCCGTAGATAGGTAACAAAGATCTCCAAGAGGGTAAATATGATTAATGGTTTTATCACCAACTACAGCCGACCGTTTTAAATCCGGAATATTTCTAATGTTGTTTTGTGTCAACACATCAATGTTGCTGTTGCTGTAAGCAACAATTAATTTGCGGGAGGCGAGATCATACTTAATGGAGGTGATGCCGGTTTCGCTCAACCCGGAAATTTTACTAAACTGTTTTATTTCTTTTGTGGCAGGGTCTACGCTAAAAAGGCTGAACGGAGTGGCCCCGTAAATCTCTGTAGCAGAACCTGTCACATCAATAGCACTTCCAAAGGGCAGGTAAGCTTGCCAGGCCCCAATTGGCTGCTCTTTGTTTTGAGCATTGGAGGCAAGGGTGGAAAAAAGGAAAAGAATGTAAAAGACTCTCACCTTTCAAATGTATCAAACCTTGCCCAAAAGAATGTTGTAATGAGCAGAGCAAGACCAATCATTATTTCCTTTCTTTGCTTCACTTAAAGTTTTATGGCATGTGGAAAAAATTAGGCGAGCTTATTTTGCGCCATCGTATCTTATTTTCTGTAGTTCTATTAATAGGTACCGGACTAATGGCCTGGCAGGCCAGCATGGTAAAACTTAGCTACGAATTTTCAAAAGCTATCCCTACGGATAATTCTAAATACAGAGACTACCAGGAGTTTAAATCTAAATTTGGGGAAGACGGAAGCTTGCTGGTGCTGGGTGTTCAAACAGATAAAATGTTTGAACAAGCATTTTTCAATGATTATACCGCACTAAATGAAGCATTGAAAAAAGTACCAGGGGTTACCGGTGTTTTATCTATGCCCGGCGCTGTCAATCTTACCAAAGATTATGAAACAGAACGGCTGAAAGCTGCACCGGTTTTTGAAATGGGTGCCCAATCTCAGGAAAGGATTGACTCTAGCAAAAACGTGTTTTTAAACCTTCCTTTTTACCAGGGATTACTGTACAATCCTCAAACCAATGCCTACCTCAGCGGAGTCAGCATCAATAAAGATATTCTCGCCTCTGCCGGCCGCTCCAAGGTGGTGAATGACATTACCACGCTGGCCAAAAATTTTGGTCAGAAGCACAATGTAGATGTGCATTTAAGCGGCTTGCCTTTAATCAGAACCGTGCTGGCCGACCGTATAAAATCTGAGATGAAGTGGTTTACATTTTTTTCCTTAGCACTTTCTGCTATCATCTTGTTTTTATTTTTCCGGTCCCTTAGTGCTACGGCTTTATCATTGGCAGTAGTAATGATCGGGGTGATCTGGAGTTTTGGCACCATGCATGCACTCGGGTACAAAATCACTTTGCTTACAGCGCTTATTCCACCATTGATCGTAGTGATAGGTATTCCAAACTGTATCTACTTTTTAAATAAATTTCATACGGCCTACAAGCACACAGGGGACAAGCGAACAGCTATAGTAGAAATGATCTCCAAGATGGGGATCGTTACACTTTTTTGCAATATTGCAGCTGCCATAGGCTTTGCCGTATTTGCCCTTACCAAGAGTGCCATCTTAAAAGAGTTTGGAGTAGTGGCCGGCATCAACATCATGATGCTTTTTTTCATTTCATTGATATTGATACCTTCCGCTTTGAGTGTGCTGAGCCCGCCAAAGCCAAGGCATGTAAAGTATTTGGAAAGCCGGTTGCTGCGAAGATTGCTTGACCATCTTGAGGTTTGGTCTATGAACCATAGAAGGATAATTTATATAGTGACAATCGCTATCATAGCAGTATCTGTAGCTGGCATTTTCCGGCTTAAAAGTGTTGGTTATATAGTGGATGATCTTCCGCAAACGGACAAGATATATACAGACCTGAAATTTTTTGAAAGCAATTTCAAAGGTGTTATGCCCCTGGAGATATTAATAGATACCAAAAAGCCAAATGGACTTAAAGGCCAAAGAGCAATAGGGGTGTTTCAAAAGATGGATAGTTTGTCGCAATACATTGCTGCCATGCCGGAACTATCCCGTCCATTAAGTATTGTGGAAGGATTAAAATTTGCTAAACAGGCTTTTTTTGAAGGAGATAGTAATAATTATTCCATGCCTTCAGAGTATGATCTACCCGGGCTTCAATCTTATTTAAAACAAAACAAAAACGAAAATGCCGGGGAAGAAAAAAATGCCTTTGGACAGATCGTTAATTCTTTTGTAGATACTGCGCAACAGATAGCCCGGCTTAGTGTAAATATGAAAGATGTGGGCAGCGCCCGGCTACCGGTCATTTTAGATAGTATTCAAAAAGAAGCTAATCAATTATTTGACACAGCTAAATACAAGGTGAACCTTACCGGTTCGTCGGTTACTTTTTTAGAAGGCAGCCGGTTCATTATTGATGGATTAAAAGAAAGTATTCTTTGGGCCTTTTTGTTGATAGCTGCTTGTATGCTGTACCTCTTTAAGTCGTTTCGTATTTTACTTTGTTCTCTTATTCCCAATGTCATTCCGCTGATTATTACGGCCGGTGTTATGGGTTGGGTAGGCATTCCATTAAAGCCTTCTACTGTATTAGTATTCAGCGTAGCGCTGGGTATAGCCATTGATGTCACCATCCGGTTTTTGGTCAATTATAAGCAGGAATTAGACAAGTCACCAAATGTGCACGAAAATGTAGTGAAGACAATTCATTCTACCGGGTTGAGCATTATTTATACCTCCATTGTATTGATTGCGGGCTTTATCATTTTTTGCTTTAGTTCCTTTGGCGGTACGCAAGCGCTTGGTTGGCTCACATCGCTTACGTTAGTTGCCGCTACAGTAGCTAACCTTGTTTTTTTACCGGCTCTGCTCATTTCCCTTTCACCACGAAAAAGTAAAACATTGTAGATTTTGCTCATGCATCAATTTATCCATGTATATTGTCTTTTATCATGATTGTTGTCCGTTCATCCAAAAAATAAAATGGATAGCAGGACAAAATGAGGATAAAATATAAACACAACTAAAATGCAAATGAGAAAAATTCTATTGCTTTTGATAGGAGTATTTGTGATGTGCACACAACTACTATCACAAAGCCGCACTATCTCCGGGCGCATCACAGATGCACAGAATATGGCCTTGCCCAATGTTTCTGTTACAGTTAAAGGCCTCAATTCCGGAACGGTTACCAATTCCGATGGCTTATTCTCCCTTAGTGTACCTGCATCTGCTACTACGCTGGTCTTTTCTTCTGTTGGTTTTACTACGCAGGAAGTAAGCATTGGCAATCAAAATGTAATTAATGTAAGTTTAAAAGCAACCTCAGGCTCATTGCAAGAGGTAGTAGTTACTTCCTTTGGTATTAGAAGAGACCGGAAAACATTAGGCTATTCTACACCAACTATAAATGCAGAAGAACTGACACAAGCCAAGAATACCAATATATCAAATGCCTTGGTAGGAAAGGTAGCCGGCTTGCGGGTTTCCGGCTCCGGTGGTAGCTTTACCGGTTCCAGCATTTTGATTCGCGGCAATACCTCCGTCACCGGATCAAGCCAACCTTTGTACGTGGTAGATGGTGTACCTATTGATAACAGTGGTGGTGGTACTACGTTGCAAAACGGCGCCTCTTCTACCAACCGGGCTGTTGATATCAATCCGGAAGACATTGAATCAATGACGATATTGAAAGGTGCTGCTGCTACATCCAGTTATGGCTCCAGAGCGGCAGGAGGTGTTATTTTAATAGTAACAAAAAAAGGCCGCAAAAACGTGAAGAACTCCATAGAGTATAATTCTTCTTACAATATTGTAAGTGTAAACCGGCTGCCTGAATACCAAAACAAATATGCTCAAGGGGTAGGTGGTGGTTATCGCAATAATGTGTCTACTTCCTGGGGACCAGAAATTAAAGGCCAAACAGTAACCAACTTTTTTGGTAAGCAAGAACAATTGCAGGCCTTTCCACACAACGTTTCAGACATATTTAAAAATGGTTACAATTTTCAAAACAACGTAAGTTTTGGAGGAAGCTCAGAAAAAACTACCTATCGTTTTTCTTATGGCAATACGCAGGAAACCTATGTAGTGCGTAATAACAAATTGGGCAGGAATAATTTTACGGTAAACATTAATTCTGACGTTACAAAAAAACTTACCGTTTCTTCTTTTATCAATTTTAATAATACGGCTTCCAGAAGAACACAACAGGGAAACCAATTGTCCAACCCTGTGTTTCGCTCTTATTTTATGCCGCGCAGCTACGATCTTACTAATCTTCCTTATTATGATTCTGCGGGCAAGCAATTGTATTTTGGCGGAGAAGACAATCCTTATTGGAGCATCGATAATGTAAAGTATAAAGATGAAGTGAACCGCATTTTTGGAAATGTAGGATTGCGCTACAACTTTACTAATTGGTTAAATGCCGATTTAAAAGTAGGTACTGATTTCTATTCATTTTTTGCAAATGGGTTTGATGAAATCGGTTCCCGTGGTGGAGGCAATACAAGCCCCGCCGGATTAGGTGGCGTATTAGAAGTAAGAAACAATCAGCGAAGCCTCAACTCATACCTTACCTTAAATGCCACTAAAAAGTATGGTGATATTGGTTTGAATTTAAGTTTGGGTAATGAGATGCTTGAAAACAGAACGCAAACAGCGCAAATAATAGGGCGTGAGTTAACGGTTCGTGGCTTCAATCAAATGAGCAATGCCAAAACATTTGCACCATCTGTTGGTTCTTCTAAAAGAAGAATTGTAGGAATTTTTGGTGACTTTGTAATTGATTATAAAAGCTGGGTATCACTCAATCTAAAAGCCCGAAATGACTTTGTATCTACACTGGCCATTAATAGTAACTCTGTATTTTATCCTGCCGTTGCTTTAAGCATTGTACCTACGGAGATTTTTGCCGGTTTAAAAAGTGATTTCATAAATCAAATAAAAATAAGAGCAAACTATGGTAAGGTGGGCAATGCGCCTGGACCATACAATACATCTGATTATTTGGCCCAGGCCAATCCTGGTGATGGCTTTGGCCCGAACATTTTATTTCCTTTTAATAATCAGTTAGGCTTTACCATAAGCAATGCAGCAGGCAATCCATTGTTGTTGCCGGAGTTTACTACTGAAAAAGAAATAGGTGCAGATATATCCTTATGGAATAATAGAATAACCATTGAGGCCAATCATTACCAAAGGAAACTGACTGAAGGATTGTTTTCAGTTCCTTACTCTGCTGCATCTGGCGTCACCAGTGTATTTCAAAATGCAGGTATCTTAAATACAAAAGGTAATGAAGTAGCCTTGGGCCTTGTACCAATAAAAACAAACAGTGGTTTTGTATGGACCATTAATGCAAATTATACTCAGTTCAAAACCAAAGTAGAGCAATTAGCTCCAGGGGTTGCCAACATCTTTTTAGGAGGCTTTACTACACCCAATGTGCGCCTGGTGGCTGGTGAAGAATACGGTCAGTTATTTGGAACACGTTACTTAAGAGATGCACAGGGTAGAATGATATTGAATGCGACAGGAGCTAATGCTGGCTTGCCGCTGGCAACAAGTGGTGTGGAGAAAATAGGCAACCCAAATCCGAAATATACCATGGGCATCAGCAATACTTTTGCTTTTAAAGGTTTTGATTTTAGTGTCTTGTTTGATATAAGAGAAGGGGGAGATATTTATTCCCGCAACCTGGCTGACTTAAGAAGAAATGGAGTGGCTAAAGAAACAGCAGAATTTGATCGTTTTGATAAAGACGGTAATGTAACAAGGCCATATAAATTTACAGGCGTGGATGCAAGTGGCAACGCGGTAAATATACCAGTAACTGTGGAGCAATATTGGGGAAACAGTGGTAAGTATGTTGCAGCCGAAGGATACATAGTGAGTACCTCCTGGGTACGCCTTCGCGAAGCAAACTTAACCTACCGGATGCCAAGATCTATTACTGATAAAACTCCATTTGGCAATATTGATTTTGGATTGTTTGGCAGAAATCTGTTCCTGTGGACAAAAGAATATAAGCACTTGGATCCAGAGCAAAATGCATTAGGCATCTCACCGGCGCAAGGCCTGGAGTTCAATGCACAGCCTGCTACCCGCACCGTAGGCCTTACCTTAAGATTAACCTTATAACGATACATAAACATAGATATGAAAAAATTATTTTTTATTGCCGCTATACTAGCATTTACCGGCATCACATCCTGCAAAAAGTTTCTTGATATAAATAAAGACCCGGACCGGTTGCCGGTTGAAGTAGCCAACATTGCCCAATTGCTATCCTCTGCTACGGCCAACGTAGGCTTTACCGGCGGTAGTGATCTGCAGCGCTATACTGCCTTAATTATGCAGCAATATTCCGGGCAATCATCAGGTGCTCAAAATCAAACGCAGGATTATGAAAAGTACCTGATCACCGGCTCTGATGCCAACAATCTTTTTAGTTCTATTTACGCTACTACATTAAATGATCTGGAAGTAATTATCACCAAAGGAGCCGCACAGGGTGCGCCACATTATACCGGTGTTGCCAAATTGTTGAAAGCGTACACCTACCAGATTGCAGTAGATACCTGGGGGGATCTTCCGTACAGTGAATCGCAAAAGCAGATATTAAACCTATCTCCCAAATATGATGATGATGAACAGATCTATAAAAATTTAATCACGCTTATCAACGAAGGTATTAGCGACGTAAGTCAGGCAAGTTCTTCCGCCTCTCCAGGTACCAATTCATTGATATACCCTGGAAGTTTTGCAACTACAAAAACGAATTGGATAAAATTTGCCAATACCTTAAAGCTGCGGATCTACCTTCATTATTCCAAATTTGATAAGGCATTTTTAACCACTCAGATGAATGCACTTATTGCAAGTGGCGCACCCTTTATGGCCAGCAATGCGGATAATTTTGAAATGAAATTTTTTAATGAATCAAGAAGGCAGAATCCTATTCAGCAATTTGAAATTGATCGTCAGAATTATTTATTTGCCAACAAAACATTGGTGGATGCAATGAATGCAAAGTCTGATCCACGAAGGGCATTTTACTTCACCCAATTTCCCGCAGGTTCCGGTAATTATGTAGGGGCAAAAGCAGGCGATGCTCCCTCTCAAAAATATTCCCGTTTTCATACGTACCTGAGAGGGGCCGTGACCAATGCACCGGTAGCACAGGCAGATGGTTCGTACAATTACAACTCTATCGTATATGCGGGCGATGCACCTATCCGCATGCTTACATATGCTGAGTATAATTTCATTCGTGCAGAAGCAGCCTTGTATGGTGTAACGGGCGATGCCCAAACCTTCTTTCAGGAAGGTATCAGAGCGTCTATGTTAAGTGCCGGAGTTGCCTCCGGTGATATTACTACCTACCTCGCTGCCAACGGAGCGTTGACAGGTACCAATGAAGACAAATTGAAAAGAATCATAGAAGAAAAATATGTGGCCAGTTTTGGAGTAGTATTAGAGCCGTGGACTGATTGGAGAAGAACAGGTTATCCTCCCATTGCACCAGCGTCTAACGCGGTACCAACTGCAGGCGGCATACCACGATCTTTGTTTTACCCACAAAGCGAAGTAGACTTAAATCCAAATGCTCCAAAGCAAAAAACAAATTTGCAGGAAAGAGTGTTTTGGGATAAATAGGATTTTGATGTTTTCTACTATCATTTTCAATTACTGAAATCAACTTATTTAAAATTCCTAAAACATTCTAAAATAAATATTAGCGTTATTGTCATATGATTGAAATAATCTGACAAAATTGAAATTTATTTTTAACGAAATCATAAGTTCGCGCAGCATAATCATTTGCTCACTGGTCTTTACCTATTCCTACATTAAACATTATTTGGAAAAAATCAACCCCTTAGTCATTATAATTACATAATCTATATGAACATGAGAAGAATTCTATTATTAATGCTTGGTGTTTTTGCGCTCTGTACGCAACTCCTGGCGCAAAGCCGGACCGTTTCCGGTCGTGTCACCGATTTGCAGAGCAATGGGGTGCCAAATGCATCAGTTACAGTAAAAGGAACAACCGTTGGATCAGTTACGAGTGCTGATGGTAGCTTTTCTTTAAGCATCCCTTCAAATGCAAGAACATTAGTGATATCTTCTGTTGGGTTTGCCAACCAAGAACTTTCTATTGGAAATCAAACTTTCTTTACTATTTCACTAAATCCAGCATCTAATTCTTTGGATGAGGTTGTAGTTGTAGGTTATCAACAAAGGCGGAAAAGAGATGAAGCAGGAGCAATTTCTACTGTTAAGGCCGCTGATATTGAGAACAAAACTAACGTTTCCTTGGATAAAGCATTGCAAGGCAGAGCTGCCGGGGTTTTGGTTCAATCCAACAATGGTATTCCAGGAGGTGCAATTAATGTGCGCATCCGTGGTACAGGTTCATTTCAAGCCGGCACACAACCACTTTATATCGTAGATGGCGTAAGAATGAACACTCGGAATGATGCTTCATTTACGCAATCAAACCCATTGTCCTTTTTAAATCCTGATGACATTGAATCTATTGATGTATTGAAGGATGCTTCTGCTTCAATTTATGGTGCATCTGCAGGTAATGGTGTTGTAATTATTACTACTAAAAAAGGCAAAGCAGGAAAAACAAAATTTCAGTTCAATACCTATATTGGGCAATCAATGCCTATTAAAAAATTGGATGTATTGAACACACAGGAATATGTAATGTTGAGAGTAGAAGCGCAACAAAATGCAAATATTACCAGAACTTCTTTGCAAAGTAAAAACATAGTGCTAGGTGAACTACGGCAATCTAATTTGTACACAAATGAAAAATCGGCCGATTCAGCAATTGCTTCCCTACCAACTACGGATTGGCAAAATGCCGTATTCCGCAATGGAAAAATTCAAAATTATGAATTAAGTGCAAATGGGGGTAACGATCGCACTACTTTCCGCATTAGCGGATCCTACAGCAATCAACAAGCAATTGTCACCAAAGCCGATTTCACCAGAGGTACTTTAAAGTTTGATTTAACGAATAAAGCAACTGATAGATTAAACATTGGTACTTCGCTTAACTTAAGTACAGCTAATCAAGTTGTACCATTTGCAACTGATGGTAGCTTTTTAGGTAGCCCATCCTTTTCGTCTTCGTTAATAATACCTGCAAACCCAATCTACAATCCAGATGGTTCCTTCTTTGGTATACCACCAAATAACTTGGCAGGTTCATTAAACCAGAATATTGTTGCAGTTAATGAGTATAATAATGGCTATAATCGGACTAATCAAGCAGTTGGGAATATATCCTTTGATTATAAGTTTTCTGACTGGTTAACATTTCGTTCTTTCTACGGTGTTGACTATCGGTTGGTTCAGGGTCAAAACTATCGCGACCCACGTACACCAGATGGCTTTAACCGCAGAGGAGTTGCCACAGTTCAAAGTAACTGGAACACAAACTTTCTTACCTACCAAACTTTAAACTTTAATAGAACCTTTAATGTAAAACATAGGGTTGATGGTTTATTGGGTGTTGAATATAAAAGAGAAAATAATGAAAGCATAAGTGCTACTGCAGAAAACTTCCCATAATACCAATTTAGAACCATAAACTCTGCAGCCGTGCCTACCAGTACAGGTGGATTTTTTAGTGGCTTTAGAACAATGGGCTATTTTGGAAGTGCCAACTATAGTATGGATGGTCGCTATATTATTAATGGCATATTACGGTATGATTATTCTTCCCGTTTTGGGGTAAACCAAAGATGGGGTCTGTTTCCAGGTGTAAAAGTAGCTTGGAATATAGACAAGGAAAACTTCATGGCTTCTCAAAAAACGTTTAATCAATTACGTTTAAGAGCTTCTTGGGGACAATCAGGAAATGACCAGATTGGTAATTTTGACGGACTTGGATTATATGGTTCTGGTGCAGTTTATAATGGCGCAGCAGGAATTAACTTTTCTCAGTTAGCCAACCCAGATTTGAAATGGGAAGTGGCGGAAATTTCGAACGTTGGATTGGATTTCGCTATGTTTAAAAGTAGGGTAACTGCTTCAATCGAAGTTTACCGGAAATTAACTAAGGATGCCTTATTGAACCTTCCAGTTCAGCAAACTTCTGGTTTCTCTTCTTATACTGCTAACGTAGGAAGCCTAGAAAATAAAGGCATTGAATTAACTATTGGTGGAGATATAATAAGGCCTCGTAATTCAGATGGACTAAAATGGAATACCAACTTTGTCTTTGCATACAATAGAAATAAGGTTCTGTCATTATATAGCGGATTACAAGAATTACCAGGTGATCCTTCCACGCACGTAGGTCGCTCCATTGGTTCAATATTTACGCAGCGATACGCTGGAGTAAACCCTGCAACCGGTCGTCCTATGTTTTACGACTCCTTAAATAATCTAACTTATCAAACACAACTTCGGGATAGGGTTTACCTAGGTGATAACCAACCTGAATTTACTGGTGGTTGGAATAATAGCTTTAAGTATAAAGGCTTTACTTTAGATGGATTCTTCCAATATGAGTTTGGTCGTATTGCTTCGGATGGTCAAATTAATTTTTTGATTGAAAATCTTTCTCGATTTAATTCTTTGCAAGACTTATATGATAAAAGATGGACCACTCCAGGACAAATTACCTCATTTCCACGCCAGAATGCAAATGGGTCTGAATCCAAAGGATCTGGTTCTTTAAGCGGCGATCGTACAAATTTTAAGGCAGATTATATACGCTTAAAAAATATTACATTATCCTACGACCTTCCTGCGAGTGTTTATAATAGGTTGCATTTGAATTCGGCACAATTCTATATTTCAGGCACTAACCTATATACATTTTCAGATGTATATAGCTATGATGTGGAATTCTTTGGTACTGCAACAGGAATCATTCCCCAAACCAAGCAATTTACTGTAGGCGTGCAGGTAGGATTTTAATCGTATTAAAAATTTAAACATGAAATTTAGAATCGTTAAGATATTTTCTTTTTTATTGATAGGTTCATCGCTGGTCCTTAGTTGTAAAAAGGCTTTAGATATTCAACCAAAGCAATCAATTGATGCTGCAACAGCTTTGAATTCAAGGGATAATGTAAATGCTGCCATCACCGGTGTTTATTCCAGATTTAAAAGTGCTCGTTTATATGGTAGAGATCTTATTGCCATACCCGATGCTTTGGCGGACAACGGCTTTGCGACAAATAAATCGGGTAGATTAAACCCGGAAGCCAATAATAACTCTGGAGCTCATTTTACAGGTACATTATGGCAGAGCTCTTATGCAGGCATAAATGAGATAAACACCATTCTAGGTATTATGAATTCAGTCAGTGATGCTACTGCTGCAGATAAAATTAACTGGGAAGGGCAATTGCTATTTTTACGTGGTTTATTTTACTTTAACCTAGTTGAAGTATATGCTTATATGCCAGGAGCTACAGTATCATCTCAAGATAGGGGGGGTATTCCGATTTTGTTAAAACCAGTCAAAACTACTGGTGAGGCAACTTTAGTGTTGCCAAGTAGAGCGCCAACAGATAGTGTGTATATCCAGATTGTTATGGACTTGGAAGGAGCTAATGCTCGATTGACATTTAATTCATCATCTGATGTAAGTCTTGCTAATAAAGCTGCTGCCCAAGCATTATTATCCAGAGTTAACCTATACCGTAAAAATTATACAGAAACTAAAAGATGGGCAGATTCCTGTATTACATTAGCGGGTTCCAAACTGAGTAATTCAGCTGGTTATGTAAATCAGTGGCGTGTAGCTACACATCAAGAAACTTTATTTCAAATTCGGTTTGGGTTAAGCAGTGAAAATATAGGTGTAAATGAATCGTTGCAAACTACTTATACTACCTTATCAGAATTGGGGAATACAAGTAAAACTGGTGGTTTCGGTGATTTAGTGCCAACTCTTTCCTTATTAAATGACCTTGGAATAACACTTGTAGGCGGAAACACACTTACTAATTTTAGCACAGTGAATCATTCAATTGCCAGTCGTTCAGCAGATGTGCGTAATCTTTTGTACGAACCTGGAACCGCGGGTAGAGGTTTGAGAAAGGTAGAAACAACCAAGTTTTTTGGAAAAAATGGAGCAATTAACTTGGATAATGTTCCTGTTATAAGGATTTCTGAAGTTTATCTAAACCGTGCTGAAGCTATGGCTACCCAAGGCTCTCCTGTTTACAATGTAACAGCAGCATTGGCAGACCTAAATACTATTGTAACCAATCGTGGGTTACCAGCATTTTCTGGATTAACCGGTACGGCTTTATTTGATGAAATTTTTCGCCAAAGACGAATTGAATTTGCATTTGAAGGACATCGGTTCTTTGACTTAAAAAGATTAGGAAGAGATTTATTAAAAGGACCACATTATAACGACGTAGCTTTTACAGATTTTCGTATTCTTGCTCCCATACCTACAAGAGAGACTGATGGAAATCCTAAACTGAGACAAAACTTTGGCTATTAAAAAAATTTAATTATGAAAAAATTCGGAATATTTCTTTTATCAAGCTTGCTTATCAGCTTTTTATTTGCAAGTTGCATAAAGAACAAAGAGCATATATATACAGGGTCGGTTGTTGAATTGGATGCGGCAACATGGAATGCTAATTCTGTAGGTGTAACTTATCCAATATTAACCCGCCAACCTGCAGCAGGACGGGCTTCCTCATCTGCAAATGCCTCAGATTCTATTATTACTAGAAGGTCTGGAACGATTCAATTAAGGGTTAATTTGGTAGGGGAACAACGAAAAACAGATACAGAGATAACCTATGTTGTTGATCCTACATCAACGGCTTTATCTGGTACTCATTTTTCTGCATTGCCAGGTAAAGTAATAATACCTGCTAATAGCAGCTACGGATTTATCGTGATTCCAATTTTAAACCCCGGGGCTACTTCGGGCACTAAAGATTTAATTATTACCCTAACTGGTGGAACCAATATTGTGGTAAATGAAAATTACAAAACGGTTGGACTACGTATTTCCCAATCTTAGTTATAATTTTTAAATAAAAAGCCCCAACCTTCAAGTTGGGGCTTTTTATTTATCATTTCCTTACTTCAATACGGACGCTAATTTATTTTCTAAATCAGCACCAGTAAGGCTTTCACCAATTACTACGCCGTTGGGGTCCAATAAAACATTGTAGGGAATGCCTTGAATACCATAAAGTGGCACTACCATACTGTCCCAATATTTAAGATCACTTACATGCGTCCACGAAAGATTATCCTCTTTAATTGCTTTTAGCCAGGCACCTTTTTCCTTGTCCAGCGACACGCCTAAAACAGTAAAATTTTTGTTTTTGTATTTATTAAAAGCAGCCACTACGTTTGGATTTTCATTCCGGCAAGGATTGCACCAGCTAGCCCAAAAATCTACCAATACATATTT
>JBDSBL010000241.1:0-29368 GCA_039921625.1 Chitinophagaceae bacterium | reverse complement strand
AAAAAATACTTCGAGACAGGAGAGCTAGATCAAAAAGAAGTTTACCCATACATTAGCGAAGGTTTTGGGGAAGATTTTGTGCCGCAGAACTATGATATGTCAGTGATCGATTACTTTGAACAAGTGACCGATAAGGATGGTGCTATTATGACGCGTAGGCTGGCTAAAGAAGAAGGTTTGTTTTGCGGGTACAGTGCCGGTAGCTGCCTGCAAGGATTAATGCAATTGAAAGACAAACTTAAAAAAGGAGATGTAGCCGTTTTGATTTTTCATGATCATGGCAGCCGCTATGTGGCTAAAGTATATAATGACCAATGGATGGCAGAGCGCGGATTTTTTGATGTGAAAACTTTTCGTGACGTAGTAAACGCAAGAGGTAAAAAAAGATTAATCACTATTGAACCTACTCAATCTGTGGCTGAAGCTGTAGCATTAATGAAAGAATTTGATATTGAACATATACCTGTTATAAGCACTGATAATGAGTTAGTTGGAGCAATCAGTGAGGGTGGTTTATTCCAGAAAGTATTCAGCAATATGGAGATTAAAACAGAAAAGATTGAGCATGTTATGGAAAAGTCGTTTCCAATTGTTCCCTTTGATTCACCTATTGAAAAGCTAAGTAAACTGATCAACAAAGAAAATGGAGCTGTTTTGGCAAAAGATGAGAGTGGAAATATTCATATTGTAACCAAATACGACGTTTTACAAGCTCTGGCGTAGAGAGTACTTTAGAAATTTTTTTTTGAGGATTTACCATTTAAGTGGTTACCCTTATTGACCTTTAAATGGCATATTGAAAATCTAAAAAATTCTACAAAAGTATTTGTCCGATTTATCGATTCCCCACAAAATGGGGAATTTTTTATACAGCACATAAAGGCAAACACTTTGCCAGTCTCAATTTCATCCATTTTTACAAAAAAATTATTAATATGTATTATTTAATAAGATTTTTATAATATTCACTTCTTTAAACATAAACGCGAAAAAATACCGCGTCATTTTACGCCATATATCATTACAATAAAAGTTAGTTTACGATAGCATGCGTAATTACCATAAGCAAAAAAAAGGGCATTAATGCAATTGTACCGTATCCCTTGTGTTGATACTTTTGTGTCAGAAGTTGATTGATAGCAAAACAAAATCCGAATCCAACCGAAAAACTAAAAAAACCAAACCGACAGAAAACCAAAACCAAACCGACAGAAAACCAAACCATCCAAGATTCCGAAAGAAAAACCAAAAAAACCAAAACCTAACAAAAACCAAGACCTAAAATCCAAGACCTAAAAAAACCAAATCAGTATCCGTAAAAAACCAAAGATCATCCAAAATCCAAAAACCAAACCGTTCCAAACACCGACTTTATCCAAACCTAGAAAAAACCAAAAGCTAAAATCCAGTATCAGTCAACTTCTTCCTGAAAAGGAAATCCAATGAAAAACCAACCTATCCAACTATCCTAAGATGTCCGTTTTTAATTTGAAAAACCTTTTGAAAACTTGTCCATTCCTTTGAAAAAAACCGTTCGATTTGAAGAGTCTGTTATCCTATCACCGTTCTTTCCAATGAAAACAAGAACAAACTAATTCCTTCTGTTAGCAGTTTTGATACTGTTGACAGAGGGAGGTGATAGTATCCCAAATGAACCCGGAAGGGTTTTTTTTATGTCCAGGATTTTCTGCTAATGATATTATTGCCGGATAATAGATATGTTTCAATTTTGGGCATGGCTATTTTTTTTGATTCTTTAGGTAGAAAAGTCACTCTCCCTTCTATCCCACAAAGAATAATTTCCACCGTTCCTTCTCAAACTGAGTTGCTGCATTCCTTAGAACTGGATGATAAAGTGATTGGTATCACTAAATTTTGCACCTATCCTCACCTTTGGTATAAAACAAAGGATCGAATAGGCGGAACAAAAAACCTGAACATTCAAAAAATAAAAAAGCTTTTACCAGATCTGATCATTGCCAATAAAGAAGAAAATAATGAGGAGCAGATTCTTGAATTAGGGAAAGATTTTCCTATCTGGGTGAGTGATGTGGCGACATACGAAGATGCCTTAAAAATGATCCATATCGTAGGAGTCATGACGGGCAAAGAAGAAAAGGCAACTCAATTAGTACAAGAAATCGAAGTTGAATTCAAAAAATTAAATGCTTATCCGCCTAAAATTTTAAAATCAGTTTACCTCATCTGGAAAGATCCTTATATGGCCGTGGGTGGAGGTACTTTTATAAATGACATGCTTTGTAAAAGTGGATTTAGTAATGTTTTTAAAAATTATTCACGATATCCACAAATAGAAATTGATGAATTGGTTCAAATCAGTCCTGATATTTTAATGCTGTCTTCTGAGCCCTATCCTTTCCAGGAAAAGCACCTGCTAGAATTGCAACCGCTTCTTCCTCACACTAAAATTGTATTGGTAAATGGTGAGCTTTTCAGTTGGTATGGAAGTAGAATGGTGTACGCTCCTGCTTATTTTGCCTCCTTGCGCCAGCAGATAGTTGGTTAATAGGTATATTCGATTAATGCAAGAAAAAGTGGACAAGCCTTCGCGTAAAAAACCTTTTTACCCGGTCAATGCCCCTTTACGCAAGTACCTAAAAATGCATGGCCGTGAGGCAGCACTTCCCATTTCATACAACGACCTGACGCATATTTCGTACTCTGTACCTATACTGGATAAAGAAGGAAAAGATACCTTTTGGGAAAAAGCATTGTATGATATGCAGGAATGGAGTTTTCTGAGGGAAAGTTTGATAAATCTATATGCTATTCTAAAAACAGAAGGTGATTATACATTTACCAAACACCTGGATGTTGCCCGCATTGATTACTGCACATTTGGCAATTCCAATCCTTTTCGCATTCGAATTGTAAATCGTTTTAATGACAATTATGATCATTATTATATTAAAAAAGAAGATGCTTCCCGGATATACGGACTTGAGTTGGAACATATACTTTCACCCAATCGTATTACTTTTTTAACCGGTCGTGATACTTTGGTAGAAGAGCATATTCCCGGCTTGCCTGGAGATGTATTTATACAAAAACACCTGCACCTTCCGGAATCAAATAAAATACGGCTGGCGAAAGAATTTGTAAAATTTAATGAGCGTTGCTTTGTTCGGCTTTTGGGTGATATGAGGTCTTATAATTACGTGGTAAATGTATCTCCTGACATAGAAGATTATCAGTACCGAATAAGAGCTATTGATTTTGATCAGCAATCTTATGAAGGAAGAAAAAATTTATATCTCCCACAGTTTTTCAAAGAAAATTATGAATTTGTGGCCTTATCATCCCAACTGCTAAACGCAGATTCCATTACACAATACCAAACAGAAGAGCGAACCCTTATAGCTTACCGTATGGCGGCAAAGCGGTACCGCATGGCTGATTTGCTGAACATTATGACTGCGGACCATATTTCAAGCAAAGACAAACAGGCTCAATTGCGCCATGAATTGGCAGATCATTTTCATAGCAATGCATTTCTTAAATGCAAAACCATGGGACAGATCGTCAAGCAAATTTTAAAAGAAACACTTCGTACGAGCCTGCAACGGATAAGAAATAATTTGGGTAAAATTTCTGATTAACGGCTTTTAATATTGCCTGAAATTGAGTGGTTCCCTTATTGGCATATACTCTCTTTGCGGCTATCTTTGCCACACTTCAAAAAAAATGAACTATGGCCAACAACATTGCTTCCCTTTTGGGCGATAAAGCAGATTATCTTTTAAATCATACCTGTAAAACAATTGATAAAGGGACTATACACCTTCCCTCACCTACGCACGTAGATGAAATCTGGATCAACAGCAACCGAAACAATCAGGTGTTGCGCAGCTTGCAAGCCCTATTGGATGGTGGCCGGCTTGGAGGCACAGGCTATTGCAGCATCTTTCCGGTAGATCAAGGAATTGAACATAGTGGCGGTTCTGCCTTTGCTCCTAATCCTATTTATTTTGATCCGGAAAGTATTATCAAGCTGGCTATTGAAGGTGGCTGTAATGGGGTTGCATCCACGTTTGGAGTGCTCGGCATTATGAGCCGAAAATATGCTCACAAAATTCCTTTCATTGTAAAGATCAATCACAATGAATTTTTAAGCATGCCTAATAAATTTGACCAGACCATGTTTGGTTCTATTAAGAGTGCCTGGGATATGGGAGCGGTTGCTGTAGGTGCAACTATCTATTGGGGAAGTGCAGAAAGTGCCCGGCAATTAAAAGAAGTTGCTGAAGCTTTTCAGTATGCACATGAATTAGGTATGGCTACAATTTTATGGTGCTATACCCGCAATAATTCTTTCAAGGTAGATGGTGTAGATTATCACACTTCTGCAGACTTAACAGGACAAGCCAATCACTTAGGAGTAACCTTACAGGCAGACATCATCAAACAAAAACTACCAACCAATAATGGAGGCTACAATGCCACTAAACATGGTAAAACGCATAAGCTGGTTTATGATAAATTAACTACAGACCATCCCATTGATCTTACCCGCTACCAATTGCTTAATTGCTACAATGGCCGTGTAGGACTTATTAATAGCGGAGGAGAAAGTAAAGGAGAAAGTGACCTGCAGGAAGCAGTAACTACAGCTATTATTAACAAGCGTGCCGGTGGTATGGGGTTAATATTGGGCCGTAAAGCTTTTCAGCGTCCGTTTGCAGAAGGGGTTGCTATGCTACAGGCAATTCAAGATGTTTATTTAGATGAATCTATCACCATAGCCTAAGCATCATTTTATATAAATTTCAAAGCCAATACAATTTTGTATTGGCTTTTTTTTATGCTTAAGAAATAGGATTTTAATTCTTTATTCGGTTACCATTAATTTATACAATTCCATATTTACCTATCATGAAAATGCAATACTGAGTGGTGTTTGTAAAAATTAATAGGAAATTTATTTGGAAGCTTTTCGTTGCCACAAAACCCACAAAATCAAAACAGGCTGGAGCAACAACCGAAAGAGTGCAGCGCCTTCCGTAACGCGGTAATGAGGCAAAGTGTAGGCTTGCTGAAGCATAAAAATGTGGACTGGTAAAAATAATATAAGCATTATGGCTATTAACAAGGCAGCCATTCTTCTACTCTTTTTGATAATAAGTAACAGACCTAAAATAATTTCAACAATACCGGAACTGTAAACTAAAAATGACCTG
Organism: Chitinophagaceae bacterium; assembly: GCA_039921625.1. Classification (GTDB taxonomy): domain Bacteria; phylum Bacteroidota; class Bacteroidia; order Chitinophagales; family Chitinophagaceae; genus Flavisolibacter. Next base: position 24,170 of record JBDSBL010000241.1, on the reverse strand, counting down.
AACGGCAAGTAGGGTGGAATGATCTCTGTATAAAACTGAGGGTGCCAAAAATGGTTGATGCCGGCACCAATATACAGTACCACCAATAGAACTAAACTTATCTTTTTTAAATAGATGATTTGTTTCCGTTTTAATTCAAAAAAGAAGAGCGACCTGTTGGCCGCTCTCTGGTTTCCAATTACATTGTAACTAATACCTGTAATTGATTAAGACGCTTGTAAAAATCGCTAATGAAATTAAAGAATACAACAAGCATCCAAATAATAAGGAACAATTTCTATACCAATAAAAGCATTTTTAAAAATCAATCCGGTAGTGCCAACTTATAATGAATCCAATTTATTTACATCGGTGAACCGGCGGTTTTAAAAGGATTTTTTATACCTCCTGATGAATACGTCAAAGACATCTATTTCCTATCTCCCTATATTTGTAATAAATCAAAATAGCATTAATGTCCAAGCAAATAGAAGATTTTGATGCAAACCTCGCGGGCGAAGAAGGAAAAACTGAAGAAGCAAAAACGCGCTGGTTTCAACGTTTGAAAAAAGGCATTACCACTCCTTCATCAGAAAAAAAGGAAGCTCCGGAAGGGTTGTGGACCAAATGTCCTGAGTGCAACTTAATTATCACCGTAAATGAATTAAAAGAACAACTATTTGTTTGTCCCAAATGTGGCTTTCACCACCGGATAAGCAGCGCAGAATATTATGAAATTCTTTTTGACGATAAAGAATTTACAGAATTATTTGAAGATATCAGGTCTAGAGATTTCCTGGGTTTTACAGACCTGAAACCATACGGCAAAAGATTGGAGGAGATTTGGTCTAAAACTGATCTCAATGATTCGATGCGGATTGCCGTTGGCAAAGTAAATGGCATTGAACTAGTAATTGCCTGCATGGATTTTGGATTTATTGGTGGTTCATTAGGCAGCGTAATGGGTGAAAAGTTTTGCAGAGCGGTTGCTTATTGCATTCAACATAAATTGCCTTTTATGGTAATCAGTAAAAGCGGCGGAGCCCGCATGATGGAAAGCGCTTTTTCATTAATGCAACTGGCAAAAACGAGTGGTGCTTTATCGCAACTATCTGATGCCAAGCTTCCTTATATCTCCTTATTAACCGATCCTACATTCGGTGGTATTTCTGCTTCTTTTGGTATGTTGGGAGATATGAATATTGCAGAACCCGGTGCCCTTATTGGTTTTGCCGGGCCAAGGGTCATTAAAGAAACAATCAAAAAAGATCTCCCGGAAGGATTTCAACGGAGTGAATTTATTTTGGAACATGGGTTTTTAGATTTCATTGTACCCCGCAAAGAATTAAAAAATAAACTAGCCACGGTGTTAACCTTGTTCAAGAACTAATAAATGCTTTTTCCTACACATCATGGAGATTAGAAACCGCTCGGCTTATTTTGAATTTTACATTGACGACAAATACACAGCAGGCATAGCGTTGCTGGGCACGGAGGTAAAATCATTACGTACAGGCAAAGCAAGTTTCAATGATAGTTTTTGCATTTTTCAAGATGGCGAATTGTGGTTAAAATCTTTTCACATTGGCGAGTATTCGCACGGTACGGTCAACAACCACGAACCTTTGCGGGAGCGTAAATTATTGTTGACAAAAAGAGAGTTGGCAAAGCTTCAAAATAAAATAAAAGAGAAGGGCTATACTTTAATTCCATTGCGTTTGTTTTTAAATGAAAAGAATTTAGTGAAGGTGGAGATAGGACTTGCAAAAGGAAAAAAACTTCACGACAAGCGAGATTCAATAAAGGAACGCGACACAGAGCGGGAGATAAAAAGATACCTTAAATAATTAAAGTGAATTACCAACGTTAACCCTACATGAAGAATATTATTTTATTATCCTTCCTTTTTATAACCTCTTTCGCCGGTGCACAAGGCATTGATGGATATTGGTATGGCCATGCAAACGTAGCTAATGGAGCCAGCGCCAATAATTATATGGTGGAGCTGATTTTAAAACAAAAGGGCACGTCAGTTGATGGGATCGTGAATTATTATTTTAGAAATACGTTTCGGAGTTTTAAAATAAAAGGAGCCTACAACACCACCAGTAGAAACTTAAGTTTATATAATATTCCTGTTAGTTACTATGCCTCCACCAATCGCTTTGAAGTAGATTGTATGATGAACTTTACTGCTTTGCTGCGGGCTGCCAAGGCAGGTTCCAACCTTACCGGACGATTTGTAGGAACAGCAGAATATAAAAATACCTGCCCTGAAATTTTATTTGATTTGAAATTGAATAAAGATGCTGGAAATGAAGATTCGGTATTGAAGGAACTACGTCTGTTTAAGGAAACGTACCAAATGTGGAGTCCATCTGCATACGACACTGCAGTTGCTGCTACTATCATTCAAAGACCGGTAATAAATTACGTTGTTGTCGATCAATATAAAGAAAGAGAAAAGGATGTAGTGAAAGTGCTTGAAGTGGAATCTGATTCACTTATCCTAAATTTTTATGATAACGGAGAAGTAGATGGAGATTCTATTTCTGTTTTTTACAATGATAAATTACTTGCTTCTTCGCAACGACTAAGTGCAAAAGCCATTCAACTAAAAATTGGTTTGGATTCAACGAAAGAGTTTAATGAGATTTCCATGTTTGCAGACAACCTCGGGACCATACCGCCAAACACCGCTTTGATGCTCATCTATGATGGCCGCCAACGCTACGAAGTACGACTTACAAGTACTTTGCAGAAAAGCGCCACCATTAGATTTAAACGAAAAAAGAAGTAAGTTTTCTCTCCTTTTTTTACTCAATTTTAAAATAGAGCCGCCTGTGTAGTATCTTCTTTACTATCCCAAAGCATACTTATATTTTTATTATAATCTACGAGCTTAGCTCCTACTGCTTTCCAACCCATTACTTCTACCATCTTAGCAATTTTAAATTTGGCTTTTCTGATTTGAGAACCCTTTCCTGATTCAATAATCAATAATGGTTCTTCTTCTGTACTTACCGCTTCCAATACATTGCCTTTTCCTTCTTTTATGAATAAAAAGCGAGAACGTAAGGTATTCGTCTCTATTCGAAAACGTTTTACATTGTATTGCAACTTATCATTATCCAAATAAACAGCGGTAATAATATGATCTGTGTTAAAACGCTCTACCAGCAACACTTCTTCCGGTTTAAAGCGTTGCGTAAGTTCCTGATCCGTGATCTCATACGTGCCATCATAATAAATAATAAGAACGCGGTCTTCTGCTTCAAAGTCTCCTCATTCAAGCCCCTTTCCATCATGATTTAATCGCCCGAATTTATCATCAAACCATAGCTGAATACTACCTAAAGATGCAAGACCTGCTTCCTTAAATTTTACTCCACGTACCGGATATTTGGTCACCTGATTGCCAATGGAGCTCCGGCTTTTAATTTCTTGTTCTTCAAAAAAGAATTCGAATTCTTTGTTGCGTGCCGAGCAATTTGGACTTAGAATAACCCTCACTACTTCCGCTTCGCCATTTGGATTGATCGTCAAATAATGCACTTTACTTTTATCTGCTCCTTTTGTCAGATCATATTCTTTGTCGCGGGTAATTCCGGTTACATTAAAGCGTTTGGCAAAGGTGATGCCGCTATCGCCATCCGTGTATATCATATTGTATGTAGTACGTTCATCCCCCTTTCTAAATACAGCCGCATACAAAATGTCTTTTCCTATAAATACTTTGTCCTGCACTTTCACCACCTTCATGGTGCCGCGTTTGGTAAACGCAATAATATCATCGAGGTCAGAACATTCAACTAAAAATTCATCTTTCTTTAAGGAGGTTCCTATGAAACCCTCTGCCCGATTGAGGTACAGCCGGGTGTTGGCAATAGCTACTTGCTTAGCTTCAATTACTTCAAATAATTTTATCTCTGTTTTCCGTTCTTTTCCTTTGCCATACTTTTTTAATAAATTTTCAAAATAAGCAACAGCGTATTCATTCAGATGCGCTAAATCAAATTGAACGATTTTAATTTCTTCTTCTCCTTTTTTGATCTGTTGATTTAATTCATCTATATCTAATTTGTAAATGCGGCGAACGGGCTTTTCGGTCAGTTTTACAATATCTTCCCGGCTGATGGCTCTTTTTAAATTTCGCTTAAAAGGTTCGAAGGCTTTGTCAATAGCGAGCAACACTTTCTCCCATGTTTCATGCCTTTTCTCCAGTTCTTTATATATTTTTTCTTCAAAGAATATTTTTTCTAAAGAAGTGTAATGCCATTTTTCTTCAAGTTCATTCAGCTTTATTTCCAGCTCCTGCAGCAGCAGGTTTTTGGTGTTGTCAGATGAGATGCGAAGAAGTTCATTGACACTTACAAATTGCGGTTTATCCGCTACTATAACGCAGGTATTTGGTGAAATAGAAATTTCGCAATCAGTGAATTTATACAGCGCATCAATAGTTATATCAGGTGATATGCCGGGGGCAAGATCTACCTGGATCTCTACTTCCGCAGCGGTGTTGTCTGTTACTTTTTTTATTTTGATTTTCCCATTATCATTTGCTTTCACAATGGAATCAATAAGACCGGTGGTGGTGATACCGTAGGGAACGCTTTTAACGAGCAGCGTCTTCTTATCCAGCTCTTCAATATGCGCCCGCACTTTTACTTTTCCTCCGCGTCGTCCTTCATTGTAATCCGTCACATCGGCCATGGCACCGGTTAAAAAGTCCGGGTACAAATCAAATTTCCGACCCTTTAAGTACTTGATAGAAGCCTCACATAACTCAATAAAATTGTGCGGAAGAATTTTGGTAGCCAATCCTACCGCAATACCTTCTGCACCTTGCGCCAGCAGCAGAGGAAATTTTACAGGAAGTGTTACCGGTTCGTTTTTGCGACCATCATAACTTAAAGACCATTCTGTTGTTTTAGCATTGAAAACCACTTCCAAAGCAAATTTGCTTAATCGACCTTCAATGTAACGGGCTGCCGCTGCATCATCTCCAGTTCGTATATCGCCCCAGTTTCCCTGTGTATCAATTACCAAATCTTTTTGACCCATATTCACCAATGCATCTCCAATGGAGGCATCTCCATGCGGATGGTATTGCATGGTTTGCCCAATCACGTTGGCCACCTTATTAAACCGGCCATCATCCATTTCTTTCATAGCATGAAGAATGCGGCGCTGCACGGGTTTGAGCCCATCTTCAATGGCTGGTACTGCCCGCTCCAATATTACATAGGATGCATAATCTAAAAACCAGGTTTTGTATTGCCCGTTAATGCCATTATCGGATTGTACTAATTCAAAATTCTTATTTTTAAGATTGCTCATATTGCCAATGTATCTTCTAAGAAATGTGTTTGCAATTGTGTGATAAAAAAAATGGGCTGATTTAAATAAGCCTAAAAGTTAGCTGTTATTATCATTAGGAAGCACTGCTTCGGAAGGGCTGGTTGGCAGCCGTAATTCAAATTCTTTCCAGCCTTTTGCAGGATCACCGGTCATTTCAATTTTCCCATCTTCCACTAATTTTTTTATACGGCTTAATAAGAAAACATCACCGGTTTTATCTTTCATTTTTGTGAGTATGGAATGAAGTGCCCGACCACCTTTTTGCCAATCAGTTGAAAGGCCGGTAATAATATCCTTGTCAAAATAACTATCCTCTTTGCCCTCTATTTTTTTACCGCCTTCCAATATTCGGATGGCCGCATTTTCAGAAGATAGTTTTTTCCATTCATCCGGATCAATTTCAAATTCACTGGGAGTTATTTTCCGACAAAGTTTTTTTGCCTTCAAAAATTCCTTTGGTTGTATTTGATGCAACGTTGTTGGGTAAAATAATTGCCCTTTTTCATTTAAAAACGGGAGGTTAACCATATACAATACCATCACCTTACCTGCATGTTTTTGCAATTGAGCAACCACCCAATAGTAGCTGCATACATCATGGCTATTTTGTCCCATCCATATCCATAGCTCCTCTCCTTCGTTTTCTTCTAATGCTCTTTTTATTTCTAATATGGTTTGCCGGTCATCAAAGCTGCCCGCCAAATTTTCAGTAGCATAAGGTGATTGTTCTAACAGGCTTTGCCACCACTTTACACGCACTTTCCAGCCTTCGTCTGTATCAATATTTTCGATGGGCCCCACTGCAAAATCATCCTTTATTTCCACTATGTTTCCTGCAAGGGTTATGTCTAAATCCTGTACTTTTTTTAAAACCTCCACATTGGCTTGCTGAAATACAAGATGAATCATTGATCTGTTTTTTTAAGGAAAATAAAAGTTGATGACTAAATAAAGGAACTGTTGGTTTTAATCCAATGCCTCAACCGTATCTAATTCCACTTTTAAATTATTAATAATAAACTCCTGCCTTTCCTGGGTATTTTTACCCATATAGTACTCCAGCAAATGTTGAATATGGTCTCCATGTTCCAGGATCACAGGTTGCAACCGGATGCTTTCACCAATAAATCGTCCAAATTCATCAGGTGATATTTCACCCAAACCTTTGAACCGTGTGATCTCCGGTTTGTTGCCCAATTTTTTCACTGCCTTTTGCTTTTCTCCTTCTGAATAACAATAGATAGTTTCTTGTTTGTTTCTCACACGAAACAAGGGAGTTTCTAAAATATATACGTGGTCTTTTTTAACCAGATCCGGAAAGAATTGCAGGAAAAAAGTCATAACCAGTAACCTGATATGCATGCCATCCACATCTGCATCAGTAGCTATCACTATCCGGTTGTATCGCAAGCCCTCTAACCCTTCTTCTATATTTAAAGCATGTTGCAGGAGATTCAATTCTTCATTTTCATAAACGATTTTTTTACTCATGCCAAAGCAGTTGAGTGGTTTGCCGCGCAAACTAAAAACGGCCTGTGTATCCACCTGCCTTGCTTTGGTAATAGATCCGCTTGCCGAATCGCCTTCGGTAATAAAAACAGTGGTTTCTTTTTGGAGCTCAAAAAATTCAGCTTTTCCTTTGGCTGGTGGTTCATCGTTGAAATGAACCCGGCAATCCCGCAATTTTTTATTATGCAGGTTTGCTTTTTTAGCTCTTTCGTTTGCTAGCTTTTTAATACCTGCCAGGTCTTTTCGTTCCCGTTCACTTTGTTCAATTCTTTTTTTCAACGCATCGGCTACCGATGGATTTTTATGTAAAAAATTATCCAATTCCCGGGCTAAAAAATCAAGCACAAATTGCTTCATGCTTTTGCCCCCTTCCTCTACGGTCAAGGATCCAAGCTTCGTCTTTGTTTGCGATTCAAATACAGGCTCTACCACCCTTACTGATATGGCCGCTACAATACTTTGCCTGATGTCAGAGGCTTCATAATCTTTTTTATAATAATCGCGAATCACTTTTACAAACGTTTCTCTAAAGGCCTGTTGGTGTGTGCCTCCCTGCGTCGTATGCTGACCATTTACAAAACTATAAATGTCTTCTCCATAATCATTGTTATGGGTCATGGCCAGTTCAATGTCATCGCCCTTTAAGTGAATAATTGGGTAGCGTATTTCATCCACATTCGTTTTGCGGAGCAGCAGGTCCAGCAATCCATTTTTAGAGATAAAACTTTTTCCATTAAAAATGATCCGCAGACCGGCATTTAAAAAGCAATAATTCCAGATTTGATTTTCTAAATATTCAGGAATGAAATGGTATTGTTTAAAAACACTTTCATCAGGTATGAAAGTGACGAGTGTTCCGTTTTCTTCGGATGTTTTGCCTTCCTTATGTTCTTTGGTGAGAATGCCGCGTTCAAACTCGGCTTCTTTCATTTTTCCTTCTCTGAAAGCAGCCACTTTAAAATAATGGCTTAGGGCATTTACTGCTTTTGTACCGACACCATTTAAGCCAACACTTTTTTGAAAAGCTTTGCTATCATACTTTGCTCCTGTATTTATTTTGCTTACTACATCTACTACTTTTCCTAATGGAATGCCGCGGCCATAATCACGTACTGTGACCGTTTTTCCTTCAATTTTTATTTCCACATTGCGGCCATATCCCATGGCAAATTCATCAATGCAATTATCCATCACTTCTTTTACCAACACATAAATACCATCATCGGGGCTGCTGCCATCACCTAATTTACCAATATACATACCCGGCCTTAACCGAATATGTTCCCGCCAATCCAGGCTTCGGATACTGTCTTCTGTGTATTCAAAGCCATGTTTTACTTCTGCCATAGAATATTATAAGGGGCTTTTAGGTGCTAAATAAAGGGAAAAAAGATGAATGAAAAAAGGAAATTGTCGCCGCAAATATAAATAAAAAAGATGGCTTATTTGCTAAAAAAATTAGTCAATAGGTAATTGGAAATTTAAAATTTTATTTGTGTAAATCATTGATTAATAATAGTCTAACTATTTTATGATTTTTCTTTTTTTTCTTTTGCCACCATCATTAGCAAATCCCCTAATTTTGAACTTGGGCACGGGACTACTACCCCGTTTGCCGAAGCTGCTCAACCCATTAATTCTAAAAGCAGACAACTTTACTAACCCATAGTAACAAGTAATAAACCACTAAAAGGAATTGTGTATGTATTCGTATGGATTGTTGGAACCCGGATGTTATTACCTGATACAGGAAAAAACGGAATCTCCTATTAGCCTGATAAAAGTAAATTCTCAATCAGACCATTGTATGTATGTTTTTACATATGATGATCAACTGATCACTGGTTGGAGAAGAAAGTCGGACAATATTTTTGATATAATTGAATGCCTCAGCGATAAAGCCGTGGAAGAATGGGAAAAACAATATAATAATAATGAAGATGCATATCATCAGGAAGACGAAGATGAATAAAGCATATATTAAAATGTAGTGTTCCCCATTAAGGCTTAATAAAAAATATCGACATCAATGGTTGCACCGAATAGAGTATTTTTAAACGAATAACCTATTTGGTATGCAACTATTGATCAGCAAAAAGGCAAGCCTTCTTTTGTTCCTTTATTTTTTATCCGCCAACCTGCTTGCGCAAGACAATATTCCGCAAGATTACCTCTCACCTACCTTTCACAAAGGGCGGCGTGCGGCGGCTCGTGCCCTTATGCCGGATAGCTCCGTGATGGTGATTTTTGCTGCGCCTACTCGCAATTTTTCTAATGATGTAGATTATCTGTATCACCAAAATCCAGATCTCTATTATTTCACTGGTTATAAAGAACCTAATTCGTTTTTACTTCTATTTAAAGAAGATCAAATAGGAATTGATGGCACTTCTTATCATGAGCTATTTTTTGCACAAAAAAGAAATGCACAGGCAGAGCAGTGGACAGGTAGAAGACTGGGATCAGAAGGGGTGAAAGAAAAGTTGGGAATAGCCAATACGTACGATGGTGAGAAATTTCTTGATTTTTCTCTTCCTCTAAATAATATTTCAAAAATAATTACAGCGCCCTTTGCGGAAGATGTGGCCAATAGCAGAGATGCTGCAGATTTATTTGATTTGATTGCTCAATTTAAGTCAAAGGCTTCGATCAATACGGCAGCAAAAGACCCAAAGTTGGACTACCGGCTTTATCGGGAAATTACAGGTAAGCTTAGGGAAATTAAAACACCTGAAGAATTAGTATTAATAAGGAAGGCAGTGGAAATAAGTTGTGCGGGACAAAATGAAGTAATGAAAGCCGTTCGGCCAGATATGTCTGAATTAGAAATTCAAGGATTGCATGAATACGTTCATAAGAAATACGGTGCAGAAGAAGTAGGTTATGGATCTATTGTTGGGTCGGGAGAAAATGGTTGTGTGTTGCACTATATGGAAAATACCAAAACAAAAGTTGGCTATGATTTACTATTAATGGATGTGGGTGCTGAATACCATGGATACACGGCAGATGTCACACGAACCATTCCGGCAGATGGAAAATTTTCGGCAGAAGAGAGAGCTATTTACCAGATTGTGTATGATGCACAAGAAGCTGCATTCAAACTATTAAAAGATGGTGCAAAGTTTTCGGATGCCAGCAACGCAGCATCTGAAGTTATTGCCAATGGGTTAATCAAATTAGGCATCATAAAAGATAAAACAGAAGTAAGAAAGTATTATCCTCATGGCCTCTCCCATCATATTGGTTTGGATGTGCATGACCGCAGCTTTTCGCAAACTTTGAAAAAAGGAATGGTCATTACTATTGAGCCGGGCATTTATATACCTGCTAATAGTGCCTGCGATAAAAAGTGGTGGAGCATTGCAGTACGTATTGAAGATGATGCGCTGATCCGTGAAAAAGATTATGAACTTCTTTCTGCTTTTGCACCCCGATCAATTGAAGACATTGAAAAGATGATTGCGGAAAAAAGTGTGTTGGATAATTTTAAATTGGCTCCCCTTCCTTCCTCCATGCCTGCAAAGAAAAAATCTTTTTAATTATTTCGTTAACCGCACACTTCTCAACTCTAAAAGATTCAATGCATTTGGTTGAAAGTTTTTTACCCATGGCTGCACCAAGTGGATTACCACATCATACCAAAGTGGCACCACCGGTGCATCAGAGATCATTATTTGATCTGCCTGTTGGTATAGTTTGTACCGGGCAGAATCATTCACTTCCGCCAACGCTTTCTCAAATACAGCATCAAAGACGGGATTATTATACCTTGTATAATTGGGCGGAGCTGGGTTTTTGGAGTAAAAAACAGAAAGATAATTTTCTGCATCCGGATAGTCAGCTATCCAGCTGCCACGAAAAAATAAAGCTTTTGAATTAGAGGTCATTTCCAGCAATAAAGATTTTTGAACTACTTCTACCTGCACTTTTAAACCAATTTCTTCAACTTGCCTTGCTATATAGTCCGCCATATCTGCATATATAGGAATGGTTAATAGTTTAATGCTCGGAGTGTTTTGTATAGAGATGCCGGACTCCCTTATTAATTTGCGGGCAAGTGTTGGATTATAATGGTATCCTTTCACAGCAATGGAATCAAAGGAAGGCAAGCCGGACGGAACAAACCCAGATTGGGCCGGAATGCCAATAGAGTTTCTTAAATAAAGAATCATTTTTTCCCGATCAAATCCATAATTGATTGCCTGCCGAATTTTTTTTAATCGTGTAGGAGAATTTTTGACTAATTCATTATTTGAATCAACCAATATTCCGAGGTATTCGATATTTAAATAAGGGTGCGTTTGTAGTTCTATTTTGCCTGCCCACTCCTTTCTCAAAGTACCTTTTTTTGTGAGCACTTCATCTTTAAAAGAAGCATCAATGTCATTAATAAAATCCAATTTCCCTTGCCGGAACAATAAGAACTCTGTTGCCTTGCTATCAAAAAAACTTACCGTAACACCATCCAGGTAAGGAAGACGTGTACCCGTACTATCTCTTTCAAAATAATTTTTGTTTTTCTTTAAAACAAGCGCTTGCCCTTCTTCCCAGGCTACAAACTGAAAGGGACCGGTACCAACTGCATGCCTCCGAAAATCACTTTTCCATTTTTGCACCGCTTCCTTCGGGACTATGGAACAATACTGCATGGATAATATGCCTAAAATTGGGTTGTAAGGTTGTTTCAATTTTAGTTGAAATGTAGAATCATTCAATGCAGAAAAGCCATTAGCTGAATCTACTTTAGTATTGAATATCCAGGAACCCGGTGAGGCAGTTTGCTTGTCAATAATGCGTTGAAAACTATACACTACATCGTGTGCGGTCATCTTTCTTCCCTTTCCATTTGGAAAGCATTCATCATCATGAAAAAAAACATCATCACGCAAATAAAATAAGTACGTTTTTTTATCGCCTGATATTTCCCAATGGGTTGCAAGGGATGGCTTTATATTAAGTTGATTATCTACTTCTACCAGCGTATTGTACATCTGGTGTATAGCCCACATGATGGATTGATTTTTTGCAAATGCCGGATCAATGGAAGCAACACCAGATTGCTCGTTGTAGTGAAATATATTTTTTTGCTGTTTATTACTTTCATAACATCCAACAAATAGCAATGCTAAAAAAAGTGGAATCGTTAAATATTTATACAAAAGGAAGCAGTATTAGTTAGAAGCCGTCTAAATTAGCGAACAATTTGCAACACAACCTTTATGGTATGAAAAAATTAGCACTCCTATTTTACCTATTCCCTTTACTAATTATAGGTCAAAGCTCCTGTGCACAGCCGCTAAATAAGAAACAAATTTTCACGCAACAAGATACCTTAAGAGGCAGCATTACAAAAGAGCGAGCCTGGTGGAATGTGCTTCATTATGCAATAAATGTAACTCCTGATTTTGCAACAAAATCTATTAAAGGATCCAACATTATAAACTTCTACGACAGTGGTGGTTACACGATGCAAATAGACCTGCAACCTCCTATGGAGATTGATAGTATAATATTTGAAAAGAAAGCTGTTTCCTATAAAAGAAATGGAGCAGCGTTTTTTGTTTTTATAAGAGATTCAACTAAAAAATATAAAATAAAGCCGGGTCCAAATGACCTCACTATCTACTACCACGGCACTCCAAAAGTAGCCATCAATCCACCTTGGGATGGAGGATGGATTTGGAAAAAAGATGCGAAAGGAAGGCCTTGGATGAGCGTTGCCTGTCAGGGGCTTGGAGCCTCTGTTTGGTTTCCTTGCAAAGACCATCAAAGCGACGAGCCGGACAATGGAGCCACCATGACAATCAATGTGCCGGATACGTTGGTAGCAGTAGCTAATGGCCGGTTGTTAGGTACAAAAGAAACTGGCGAATTGACCTCTTATACCTGGGAAGTAAAAAGCCCTATAAACAATTATAACCTGGTGCCTTACATTGGAAAATATGTAAATTTTTCGGAAACATACCCCGGCGAAAAGGGTCCGTTGAGTTGTAATTATTGGGTGCTTGATTACAATATCGAAAAAGCAAAAGAACAATTTAAGCAAGTGCCGCTGATGCTAAAAGCATTTGAATATTGGTTTGGTCCTTATCCATTTTATGAAGATGGATATAAGTTGGTGGAAGCACCTCACCTTGGCATGGAGCATCAAAGTGGTGTGGCCTATGGTAATCGGTTTGCCAATGGTTATTTGGGCAGAGATCTTTCTGGTACCGGGCTTGGATTAAAATGGGATTACATCATTGTACACGAAAGCGGCCATGAATGGTTTGCCAACAATATAACGACGAAAGATATTGCTGATATGTGGGTGCACGAAGGTTTTACTGATTATTCAGAAACTCTCTTTGAAGAATATTATTACGGCAAAGAAGCGGCAAACGAATACCTGCAAGGATTACGCAAAAATATTAGCAACGATAAACCTATAATTGGCCCTTATGGTGTAAATACAGAGGGAAGCAGTGATATGTATTATAAAGGAGCTAATCTCCTACACACTATCCGGCAGATCATTAATAACGATGAAAAGTTCAGGCAGATATTAAGAGGATTGAACAAAACATTTTACCACCAAACTGTCACCTCCAAACAAGTAGAAGCTTACATTATAAAAGAAAGTGGGAAAAACCTACAAGGCATTTTTGATCAATATTTACGAACAACCAAAATACCGTTATTGGAGTATAAAACGCAAAAAAATGGTATTCAATTTCGATGGACTAATACTGAAGCCCGTTTTTGTATGCCGGTAAAAGTAGATGTAGGAAAAGAAATTTGGATTCAACCAAAAGTAGATAAATGGACGACCCTGAATTTGGGAGACTGGTATGATGGAACTCAATTTACTGCCAACAAAAATTGGTACATCTTTACTAAAAAAGTAAATTAATTGTGTTTACTAACGCCTTTTACTGACCAATGAGTACCATTCGAAAGCAAAGTATTGTTTCTTCCTTAATTGTATATGCAGGCTTTGCATTAGGCTTATTTAATACCTATTTGTTTACAAAAAAAGGCGGGTTTACCGAGCAGCAATATGGGCTTACTCAAATGTTTATAGCTATCGCAAACATCATGTTTAGTGTAGCAAGCCTGGGCATGCCTGCTTATGTTTCAAAGTTTTTTCCTTACTACAAAGACCGATTAAAGGAAGAAAAAAACGACATGATGACCTGGGCCTTACTCATTCCTTGCCTTGGTTTTTTATTGGTGGTAATGGCAGGTATTTTTTTCAAAGATTCCTTGATAGATAAAGTATTTAATAATTCTCCAGAGCTGCTTCAGTATTACTATTGGACGTTTCCATTTGGATTTGGCCTTACGCTTTTCCTGGTGTTGGAAGCATACCTGTGGCAGCAGCGGAAAGCCGTTTTCAGCAACTTCACCAAAGAAGTATTATTTCGTTTTATAGTCACCATATTAATAGTACTCACCACTTTTAAAGTTATTGGCAGCTTTGATTTATTTATCAAGTTATATTCACTTGCTTACCTCTTGTTGGTTGTATTGGTTTTACTTTATTTAGTAAAAAACAAGCGCATTCATTTTGTATTTGAGATCAGTATTGTAACTAAAAAATATGCTGAGAAAATCAAGCGAATGATCTCATTTATTTGGGGCGGTAATCTTGTTTTTAATATTGCCGGTGTATTTGATACAATTGTACTTGCAGCCGTAGTTCCGAATGGCATGGCTGTGGCCGGCGTGTTTGCATTTGCACAAAATATTACTAGCTTACTTCAGGCGCCACAGCGGGCGGTGGTGTCTGCATCCGTTGGGCCATTATCCCAAGCCTGGAAGGAAAAGAATTTTGATAAGATCAGAAAAATATATCAGCGCTCCTCCATCAACCAATTACTATTTGCTACTGCAATGTTTAGCCTCGTGTGGTTAAATTTTGATGAAGGAATAAAAACGTTTAGGCTAAAAGAATCTTACGAATTATCAAAAAACGTATTTCTATTTTTAGGCATCACCCGAATTTTGGATATGGGCACCGGAGTCAATGCCCAAATCATTGGCACCTCTACATTTTGGAAATTTGAATTTATAACCGGCCTTATATTATTTGCCTTGATGCTTCCATTAAATTATTTCTTAACCAAAGAAATGGGAATCACAGGGCCAGCCATTGCTAATCTTATAGCTTTCGGAATCTATAATGCAGTTCGTTATATGTTTTTATGGAATAAATTCAAGATGCAGCCTTTCACTGCCAAATCCCTGATCACCGTGTTGCTCGCAGCATTCTGTTTTTATATATGCTACCTGCTTTTTCGAGAGGCCACTGGGTTTGGTTGGATCGTTATCAGGAGTGCCGTATACATTATACTTTTCGGAATAGGAGCGGTTGCCCTTAAACTATCAGAAGATGTGCAACCGATTTTGCAATCCTTACTACAAAAATTAGGGTTGCGTAATGGAAGGCTCTGATTCTTCCTTCTCTATTCTTCCGGCACCTACAAATCGTTTCATCCAATAATCATCATAAAGGTCAGAGATCATTACTCCACCTGATGAGGCAGCATGGACAAACTTATTGTTTTGAAGATAGATACCTACATGAGAAACACCGCCGATAGTATTAAAAAAAACAAGATCACCTTGTTTTAATTCTGTGCGGGAAATCATGGTAGCCACTTTATGTTGCTCCCGGGCAGTGCGGGGAAGGTCAATATGATAATTGGTTTCAAATACCGCTTGAACAAAGGCAGAGCAATCAATGCCTTTTTTGGAAGAACCACCATAAACATAACGTGTTCCATACCAATCATCGATTACTTCAAAAAGAGCAATGTTTTTTACAGATTCAACTTCTGTATCCAAAAGAACAGAATATTTTAACTGAAGACCGTTTACATTTTCAATTGAAATATTGGTGTTAAACGCTTGTTTATTTAAATTTAAAAAAGGAGCGCTGAAGCTGGCAAATTTCGAGCCGTCTTTTTTAATAAGCGTTTCGTCTTTCGGATTTTCAATTGAAAATTCAATGTCATCCAGAAATTTTGCTTCTTGCTTGGTGGGATTAGGGCCGGTATTTTTTGCTTTCTGCGCTGAAACAGGGCTAAAAGCTACCAAAAATAACGCTGACAGAGAAGTTGCAATGAGTTTTTGAATCATTTGGCTTTTTTAGGTTACTTGGGATCGGGGACGAAAGTATAGAAAAATTCCCACAAATTGTGGAAAGTAATCAACGTTTACTCATTTCAAAATATTGCCTTGTTGTAGTGTAAATTGCAGAGTCAAATTTTTTGGCCAAAAAAAGTTCAATAAGAAACTGAGGAGAACGCATGAAATTTTCGCATTTACACGTACATACCCAATACTCTTTATTAGATGGTGCTGCTTCCATTTCAGGATTATATAAAAAAGCAATAGCGGATGGAATGCCTGCCCTGGCCATTTCAGATCATGGTAATATGTTTGGCGCATTTGATTTTGTAGCGCAGGCCTACAAAAATGTGGATGAAAAAGGCAACCCTAAAGTAAAACCAATTGTAGGCTGTGAATTTTACATCACCCTGGACCGGCACCGGAAAACATTTACCAAAGAAGAAAGAGATCCCCGCCACCACCAAATATTACTAGCCAAAAATGAGATTGGGTATAAAAACCTAATCAAGCTTACCTCGCTTGGATATATGGAAGGCCTTTATAGCAAATACCCACGGATAGATAAAGAATTGGTAGAAAGGTACCACGAGGGCTTGATTGCTACCACTTGCTGCCTTGGAGCTTTAGTACCACAGGCCATTATGAAAAAAAGTGAGGGAGAAGCAGAAAAAGAATTTAAGTGGTGGCTCGACTTATTTGGTGAAGATTATTATGTGGAGTTTCAGCGGCATGGTATGGCGGAGCAGGATAAAGTAAACAAAGTACTTATCAAATTTGCCCGGAAATATGATGTAAAGATCATTGCTTCTAATGACTCGCATTATGTAGACCAGGAAGACTACAACGCTCACGATATTCTATTATGCATCAATACCGGAGAAAAACAGGCTACCGATAAATTAGGTGATTTTTCCGACGATGATATTTCGTCAAAAGGAAAACGATTCGCATTTCCTAATGACCAATTTTATTTTAAAAATACAAACGAGATGGTGAAGGCTTTTGAAGACCTTCCTGAAGCCATTGACAATACAAATGAGATAGTAGATAAGGTAGAACTATTGAATTTAAAAAGGGACATTTTATTGCCTGCTTTTCCTATCCCAAAAGAATTTCAAAAGCATAGTGATAGTAATTTAAATCAATGGGAGTACTTGAAACATATAACGTATGAAGGAGCAAAATCAAGGTACAGTGAAATAGGAGAAGAAATAAGGGAACGAATTGATTTTGAACTATTCACGATCAAAACAATGGGGTTTGCAGGTTACTTTTTAATTGTAAGTGACTTTATAAAAGCAGGGCGGCAATTAGGAGTTTTTGTTGGCCCGGGCCGAGGGTCTGCTGCGGGCAGTGTGGTGGCTTATTGCATTGGCATTACCAATATAGATCCTATAAAATATAACCTCCTTTTTGAACGGTTTTTGAATCCGGACCGCAAATCAATGCCCGATATTGACACGGACTTTGATGATGTGGGAAGGCAAAAAGTAATTGACTATGTAGTAGATAAATACGGCAAAAACCAGGTGGCCCAGATTGTTACCTACGGCACCATGGCTGCTAAAATGAGTATAAAAGATGTGGCCCGCGTCATGGATCTTCCGCTTTCAGAGTCAAACGCATTAGCCAAATTAGTTCCAGACCGGCCGGGTACTAAACTGCACCGGGTGCTTCATGCTCCTATCACTATAAAGGAAGGAGAAAAGTCGTTAGAGGAAGTAGAAAGCTACGGTTCTGAAGATATTGAAAACGTAAAACGGCTCCGCGAAGTTTATAACGGAAAGTCCTTGCAAAGCGAAGTATTGCACGAGGCTGACCGTTTAGAAGGATCTGTAAGGAATACAGGTATTCATGCCGCTGGAATTATTATAGCACCGAAAGACCTTACGGAAATGATTCCGGTATTTGCGTCCAAGGATACTGATTTACTCATTACCCAAATTGAAGGAAGTATCATTGAAGATTCTGGTGTGATTAAAATGGACTTTTTGGGTTTAAAAACCTTGTCCATTTTAAAAGATGCTCTGGAACTAATTAAATTAAATCATGGAATAGAAATTGACTTAGAGAACATTCCACTGGACGATGCGGCCACGTATGAATTATATCAACGAGGAGATACTATTGCTACTTTTCAGTTTGAGAGCCCGGGGATGCAGAAATATCTTAAGGAACTTAAGCCGGATCAATTTGCAGACTTGATTGCCATGAATGCCCTTTACCGTCCAGGTCCCATGGCTTATATTCCTCAATATGTTGATCGGAAGCATGGCAAAGAAACGGTTAGCTATGATTTGCCTGAAATGGAAGAATATCTTCAGGAAACCTATGGCATCACGGTGTATCAGGAACAGGTAATGCTTCTCGCTCAAAAAATTGCGGGCTTCAGTAAAGGCGATGCAGATGTATTGCGCAAGGCAATGGGTAAAAAAGACCGGAAAACGCTGGATAAAATGAAAAGCCGTTTTATAGATGGCGCCAAAGCCAAGGGGCATCCAAAAGATAAATTAGAAAAGATATGGACAGATTGGGAAGCCTTCGCGCAATATGCATTTAATAAATCCCACTCTACCTGTTATGCTTATGTAGCTTATCAAACTGCTTATTTAAAAGCGCATTATCCGGGTGAATATATGTCTGCGGTATTAAACCATGCCAATGCCATTGAGAAAATGACCTTTTTCATGGAAGAATGTAAGCGGATGGGAATAAAAGTGTTAGGTCCGGATATAAACGAATCACTAAAAGGTTTTGCAGTTAATAAATCCGGTGAGATCCGTTTTGGCTTAGGCGGCCTTAAAGGTGTTGGTGAAGCGGCGGTAGAAAGTATTATTGCCGAAAGAAAAAACAATGGAAATTTTTCAGATCCATGGGAATTTATGAAACGGATTAACCAACGTACCGTAAATAAAAAAACGCTTGAAAGCCTTGTGTACGCCGGTGGATTTGATACTTTTTCCCAATTACACCGTGCTCAATACTTGACGGTACCCACTGGGGAAACCCAAAATGGCCTTGAAAAAATGATCAAATATGGGAATGTAGTGCAAAACCAATCGGTGAATGTTACAAATACTTTATTTGGAGATTTGCCACTGGTAATGGACATCAAAGCTCCCACTATTTCCAATTGTCCTCAATGGTCTTTGACAGAGCAACTGGACCATGAAAAAGATATTACCGGCATTTACTTAAGCGGCCATCCTTTAGATCATTATAAATTCGAGTTCAAACATTTTGGTATTACCACAGTTCAGGATTTTAACGAAATAAAAGATTCTGAAATTTTATCGAGCGCCGGCAAATCGTATAAGCTTCTTTGCCTAGTATCTACTGCCACTCACCGGCTTTCCCGCCAAGGCAATAAATTTGGTGCATTTGTGCTTGAGGATTATTCTGGTAAAACCGAGATTGTACTTTTTGGTGATGACTACGTAAAGTACAATACCTATTTGGCCCATGGCAATTCTGTATACGTTTGCGGAACTTTCAAGCAGCGCTATAATAAGGGGGAATATGAGTTTCGTATCAGTAGCATCAATTTAGCAGAAAACATTAAAAACCAATTGACAAAACAGGTATCACTGGAAATGGATGTCCGCCTATTGGAACAGGAAACAGTCCATTTTTTAGAAAATAATTTAAAAAAGTATCCGGGAAAATCAGGGTTGAAGATTGTGGTAAATGAGCCAAAGAATAATTTGAAAATTTCCCTTTTAACCCTGGATAATGGATTTGAAATGAATGATGAGTTCATTAAA
Source organism: Chitinophagaceae bacterium (assembly GCA_039921625.1). Lineage (GTDB taxonomy): Bacteria > Bacteroidota > Bacteroidia > Chitinophagales > Chitinophagaceae > Flavisolibacter. The sequence goes on along the minus strand of JBDSBL010000241.1, from coordinate 4,437 downwards.
TTTTTGGAAGATAAACCTGAGATAGATGTTCAGGTGAGCACCGCTTAAAAATGCAAACCTTTAATTTTAACCTGACAACAATACAGTAAATTAGATGTTGGTTATAAATTTGCATCTTGTAAACAATTAGATTAAATAAAATATATCATGGCAAAAGAATTCACAGACAACAATTTTCAAACAGAAGTTATAAGCTCAGATAAGTTAACCGTTGTAGATTTTTGGGCAGAGTGGTGCGGACCTTGCCGGGCTATAGGACCGGTAATTGAAGAACTTTCAAAAGAATATACCGGTAAAGTAAATATCGGTAAAGTGAATGTGGATGATAATCCGCAGATCAGTATGGATTATGGCATTACTAGTATTCCAGCTATATTATTTATAAAAGATGGTAAAGTGGTGGATAAACTAGTAGGAGCACAACCTAAAGGAAATTTTGTAAAAAAGATTGAAGCACACATGAGTTAATGCTTCCAAAAAAATATAAAACTTGTTCTCAAAGAACAAGTTTTTTTTGTTTTCATTATGATGAAATCGTGAAAAATGTCCTAAATAAATCAAAAAAAAAGCAGCCTAATTTGGCTGCTTTTTTTATGCTGATAATGTGTTTTAATCAGTGGCCAACAAGGGTTCTGCATTTGTTTGCGCAATTGCTTTTGGATCATGTTTATGCCTGAATAATAGTAAGAATAAAACAGCTACTACCAAGGCGTAACCCGCAAAGCTAAGCCAGATGTGGTGCCAGTCTTTATTATTGCCATCGGTGAAATAGCGGTCTATAACAAAGCCGCTAACCTTGCTTCCAAGGAACGCTCCTACTCCATTTGTCATCATCATAAATAATCCTTGCGCACTTGATCTTATTCCAGCGTCCGTAGTGGTTTCTACAAATAAGGATCCCGATATATTGAAAAAATCGAATGCCATACCGTACACAATACAGGATAAAATGATCATCCACAACCCATCTGCCGGATTGCCATACGCAAATAATCCAAACCGAAGAACCCAGGCGAGCATACTGAATAACATAACCTTCTTGATGCCAAAACGGTTTAAGAAAAATGGAATGGTAAGTATGAAAAGTGTTTCAGATATCTGTGAAATAGACATGATGATAGTAGAATATTTAACCACAAAATTTTCAGGACCAAATTGTGGTACTTTTCTAAAATCATCCAAGAAGGTATCGCCATACATATTGGTCAATTGCAAAGCAGCTCCTAATAGCATTGAAAATAAAAAGAACAAAGCCATCTTATAATTAGCCAAAAGTTTAAAAGCCTTTAGTCCTAATTGCTCTGCAAGGCCAGCCCCTTTATTGATTGTTTTTTGAGGAGGACATTTAGGTAATGTAAATGAAAAGATTCCAAGAATAATAGCCGCCACTCCCCCAATTATAAACTGATTTGTGTTTGCTTTACTTCCTGTCAGATTAGTAAGCCACATGGCAACTATAAACCCGACAGTGCCCCAAACACGAATGGGAGGAAATACTTTCACTACATCAAATCCATCTTTTTTCAAGATCGTATACGCAATGGAGTTGGACAAAGAGATGGTGGGCATATAGCAGATCATAGCACCGAAAATCACGTAGTATAATGTATCGGCATCGTGCACCTGCGGTACATAAAACAAGAAAAGCCCGTAACAAATATGAAGAATGCCATAAAGTTTTTCGGCATCCATCCATTTGTCTGCAATGATGCCGGTAATAGCCGGCATGAATAAGGAGGAAAGCGCTAAGGTGGAAAATATAGCACCAAACTGAACTCCAGTTCCCATGTTGGTAGTAAAGAAATAAGTAGCAATAGTAATGAGCCAGGCACCCCAAACAAAGAACTGGAGAAAACTCATTATGGTCAATCGTTGTTTTATGTTCATTTCGGTACGCTTAGTTTTGATTTATTTAAAAGTAATAGCATAAAATTAAATTTATACTTTTTGTAATTATAATAAGGTGAAGAAAGTATTTATTCGTTAGCCATTTAAAATTAATTGTCTTAAAAAGCTATCCATACATCCTATTTTTTATTATGAAATTTTTTTTACCTATAAGTTCAATTAGTTGAGCCAATTTTCATTTTCTCTAACTATTTATTAAGTATTATTGTAATAACCCTTTGGATATCCATATTCTCATTTTTTAGTATAATAAACCCGCTTTTGAAAAACGCCCTACTACTCCTTTTTCTTTTGTATTCTTTTTGCAAAGCGGGCGCACAAAATAAACCCCCTCAAAATACGACTCAAAAAGTAAGATGCGGCACCATGGAAGCAATGGAGATTTATTTTAAAAATAATCCTCAGTCTCGTGCCATTTTAGAAAAGAACAAATCGGCTCAGTTAAGTGCGAACAATACAAATGAGAATGAAAAGACCGCTAGCATAATCACTATTCCGGTAGTAGTTCACCTGCTGCTATCCTCTGCCGATCAAGCGCTGGTAACCGAAGCAGATATTATTTGGCAGATCAATAAAATGAATGAAGATTATGCCGGCACCAATGCGGACAGTACCAACGGAGGTTCATTTTATTCTGTTCGTGGCCATTCACAAATCCGTTTTTGCCTTGCGCGGCAAGATGTACATGGCAATCCAAGCAACGGAATTAATAGAATAACATCGTCCATTACTGAATTCACTACGAGCAACGTTTCTAAATTAAAACATGCTTTTTCCTGCGGTACCGAAGCTTGGGATCCTGCCCGTTACCTGAATATATGGGTTGCCCACTCCAGCTCTATACTTGGCATTGCAACTTTTCCCGGCGTTGGTCCTGAAGAAGAACAAGGGATTGCCATTTCTCTTGATGGATTTTCAAATAATCCGGCTTATGTAAAAACAACATTTAATCGCGGCCGCACCATGGTGCACGAGGTAGCTCATTATTTGGGTCTTTATCACATTTGGGGAGATGAAGGTGGTTGCACTAATTCTGACTTTCGCCAATTACCTGGCAACTGCTTGATTGCAGGATCGGATATTGTTGGCGCTTCGGATGATTTGCTGGTGGGCGATACACCCAACCAGGGCGGACCGACTACTGGTTGCATAAGTGGAGAACGCACAGATGTATGTACCTCCACATCGCCGGGAATTCAATACCAGAATTTCATGGATTACACCGATGATGCTTGTTACTCAATGTTCACCAACCTCCAGGCAAAAAGAATGGAGTATGTATTGAATAATTGCAGACCACTTTTAGGAAATTCAATTGGTTGTATTCCCGTACCACAATTTGCCAATGATGTAGCGATAACATCCATTTTAAACCCCGGTCAAGGAAGTTGTGGAGTAACGGGTAATACTTCTTTTTGCAGTGGAACCGCAATTAGCCCAGTAGTAGAAGTAACCAATTTTGGAGCAGCAACTATTAAAAGCTTACAGTTTACCATCCAGGTAGATGGAGCTGCAACTTTACCGATTAAATGGATAGGGTTGCTAAAACCTTATGAAACAATACAAATATTATTGCCTTCCATTTCGGCAGTAGCTGCAGGTACACATGTTTTAAAAATTGAAGTTGCAGATCCCAATGGAATGATTGATGAAAAAAAAATCAACAATGTATTGTCACAGGATTTCGTAGTGGATGGTGGATTAATTACCAAACTAAATGAAGGTTTTGAAGGCAACATTTTTCCACCAACCGGATGGAGAATTATTAATGAAGACAATGCTGTAACCTGGGAAAAATATGCCGGGGCTGGTTACAATAGTTCTTCTTCTGCCCGTATCAATATTTATAATTATAAGGTAAAAAACAGCGTGGATCTTTTAGTGGCTCCTTCTATTCAAATTAGTAATAAAGATTCTATACGTGTTAGTTTTCAATTGGCTCATGCTTCTTATTATAGCCCTGATTTTGGGCCTGATACCTTGGAATTAGTTTTTTCCACAGACTGCGGATTAACATGGAAAAATTTTGGCAACTATAAAAAGTGGAGTAATGGTTTGGATAAAAATAACCTGGCCACAAGCAGTTCTAATATTAATGATTTTATTCCTACAACCGCAGACCAATGGAGGCTTGAAAAAGTGTCCATGGCATTGCCCTCAACAGGAAGCTCCTCCCAAATGCTGATTGCCTGGAAAAGCACCAGTATGTTTGGCAATAATATTTACATTGATGATGTAATAATTGAAGGAGTTGCATTAGTGCCACACGATGCTGCAGCTACCCGAATAAATAATTTCTCTCCCAAAATTTGCCAGTCTATTGCAAACCCTGAATTTGTATTTGCAAACGCAGGAACAGACACGCTTCGATCCTTACAAATTAATTTTGTAATAGATAATGGTGGACTGAATACAACTTCCTGGACTGGCACCTTACCACCCGGGGGTAATGCATTTATCTCTTTAAAAAATATTAACCTTGGTGGTCCAGGCAAACATTTGATCACTTATTATACTTCAGAACCAAAC
>JBDSBL010000240.1:0-5293 GCA_039921625.1 Chitinophagaceae bacterium | reverse complement strand
TTATATGCGGGCTTACACTTTTTATAAGCAGTCTCCAAAGCCGGAGCTGGATCAAACCAACACCATTAAGGCAATGGGCATGATGCAGACATTTATCAATACCCACCCAGGATCTGCTCGCATAAAGGATGCTACCGCTATTATTGATATTTGCAGGCAAAAATTGGAAACCAAAAATTCCAAGGCGGCCAGGTTATATTTTGATCTTGGGCAATATAAGGCTGCCGCCGTTTCCTTCAATACGCTTTTAGATGGCTATCCTGAAACAGCAAAAGGCGATGAGTATAAGCTTATGGCCATAAAATCATATTTTCGCTACGCTGAGATGAGTGTGGAAGAAAAGAAGTCTGAGCGGTTTGAAAAAGTAATCGCCGAGTGCAATGATTTTATAGATCGTTTCCCGCAAAGCGGATTAGAGAAAGAAGTTTTAGATTACATAAATTTATCAAAAATCAATATAAACAAATTTAGCAATGAGCCGACTAAGACGTCAACTTAGCAATAGCACGGGAAATAACGTAGAGACCCGCAACCTGAACGAGCTGAAAGGCAAGACAGGCAATCTTTATGAGTCTATTGCTGTAATTGCCAAACGGGCCAACCAGATAAATATTACGGTAAAGGAAGAGCTGCATAATAAGCTGGAAGAATTTGCCAGTCATACGGATAGCTTGGAAGAAATACACGAAAACAAAGAGCAGATTGAAATTTCTCGTGCATACGAGCGTATGCCCAATCCGGCGTTGTTGGCCACGCAGGAGTTTTTGGAAGATAAAATTTACTTCCGTAGAAATGAAGACAATTTGTTTGAATAATTAATATAAATTTCTCTTCAAAGGCGATGGCAAAACCATCGCTTTTGTTTTTTATAAGTATTATTTTAGCCATATGCTGGGCCAAAAAAAGATTTTGTTGGGAATTACCGGAAGCATTGCAGCTTACAAAGCTCCCATGCTAATAAGAAGCCTGATAAAGGCGGGTGCTGAAGTAAAAGTGGTTTCTACACCCCATGCCCTCGATTTTGTATCAAAACTGACCTTAGCTACTCTTTCCAAATCACCTGTTTTAATTAATCTCTTTGATGATGGATCATGGGCCAACCATGTAGCATTAGGCCGGTGGGCCGATGTGATGTTGGTGGCGCCATTAAGCTGTAATACACTAAGCAAAATGGCCACAGGGCAGTGCGATAATTTGCTTTTGGCAACTTATTTAAGTGCCACCTGCCCTGTGGTAGTGGCTCCTGCCATGGATGAAGATATGTGGCACCATGCTGCCACTAAAACCAATTTGCAGTTGGTAACCCAACATGGATGCACTATCCTGCCAGTAGGGTATGGAGAATTAGCAAGTGGGCTAACAGGGGAAGGCCGAATGGCAGAGCCGGAAACAATAATTAATTACCTCAATAAATTTTTTCAAAATAATCAATCACTAAAAGGTAAAAAAGCAATAGTAACGGCAGGACCTACGTATGAAAGTTTGGACCCGGTGCGGTTTATTGGTAACCATTCGTCTGGCAAAATGGGATTTGCCATTGCGGATGAACTGGCAAAGCGAGGTGCAGACGTATTTTTAATTTCAGGACCGGTTTCAATTGCACCCAAGGAGCCATTGCATGTAGTAGCTGTTCAGTCGGCAAAAGAAATGATGGCAGCCGCATCCCAACATTTGGATTATGATATTGCTGTAATGGCCGCTGCGGTAGCCGATTTTACCCCCATACATTCCTCCGCTCAAAAAATAAAAAAATTGGATAATGGTGAATTGACCATTACTTTAAAAAAAACGGACGATATACTTGCCTCCTTTGGAAAAGAAAAAAAGAAAGGTCAGCTATTAGTAGGATTTGCATTGGAAACGGAAAATGAAAAAAACAATGCTTTGCAAAAGTTGAACAATAAAAATGCAGATCTTATCGTCTTGAATTCTTTGCAGGATAATGGCGCTGGTTTTGGTGGCGGCACTAATAAAGTAACCATATTTGGAAAAAATAATTTTGAGCAAGCATTTGCCGTCAAAACAAAAGACGAGGTAGCAAAAGATATTGTAGATACCATCATTAAGCTGTTGTAATGAAACTATATTATTTTCTGATCATAAGTATTTTAGGTACCCATGCTGCCTCCTCGCAGGAGTTGTTGGCAAAACTTACGGTGGCTACCAACCGGGTAACTACCCAGGAGGCTAAAAAGAAATTTCAAACATTGCAGGGCAACCTTACCGATTTTCTAAATAACCGGAAATGGACAAATGATACGTACCTGCCACAGGAAAAAATCAAGTGTAATTTTTTAATAAGCATAGATCAGGAATTGGGGAACAATGTGTATAAAGCGTCCATCACCGTGCAGGCAGCAAGACCTATATACAATACAACTTATGAATCTCCCATTGTCAATTTTCAAGACAATGATCTCACCTTTCGATATGCAGAATTTCAACCTGTAGAGTTCAATGAAAACCGCATACAAGGCACTGATCCTCTGGCTGCAAACCTCACAGCTTTGCTAGCGTATTATGCAAATATTATTTTGGGAATGGATTACGATTCTTTTTCTCCACGAGGGGGTGATCCTTATTTTAAGCGTGCCCAAAATATAGTAAACAATGCTCCTGAGGGGAGTGATATTACCGGTTGGAAAACATTTGATGGTCTTCGCAACCGGTATAAATTAATTGAGAACCTTACTGACAGCCGCTTCACTTTGATGCACGATGCTATTTATAATTATTACCGCAGCGGGCTTGACCTGTTTTATGAAAATGAAGAACAAGGCCGTGCCGGCATATTGGCTGCGTTAACTTTTATAAATAAATTAAACGCTGATAACCCCAACTCAATGGTCATGCAGTTTTTTTTTCAGGGAAAAAGTGGAGAGCTTTTAAGAATATTTAGTCGTGCCGATGGTGAAGGAAAGCAACGTGCAAAAGATTTACTGGTAAAGCTTGATGTAACCAATGCTGGTGCCTATAAAGAATTACAATGAGGCTGCTGTATTTCATTATTTTCTTGATCATATTTTCTTGTTCCTCAAAACAAAAAGTTCCACAGGATGTAATTCCAATACCAAAAATGGCCCAGGTGCTTTATAAAGTAATGGAAGCAGATGCCTTGGTTTTGCGGGAAGTTCCGGTAGATACTTCCTTGGTTCGATATGACTCCAGCATTAAACTTTACCTGCAAATACTTCAGCCTTTTAAGGTTTCTTTCGACGATTTTAAAAAGAGTATACATTTTTACCAAACACGGCCAGACCTCCTTAAAATCTTATTTGATTCTTTGCAACACATTGGTGAAGCTCCGGTAATGCCGCAATAAGGCATGTAAAATCGAGCGAAGGCTATTCAATTTAGTGTGCCTATTTTTGAAACAAATAAACGTGCATGAACAAAGTATTTTCTGATGCGTCAGCAGCGATACATGATATAAAGGATGGTGCTACATTAATGCTTGGTGGCTTTGGTCTTTGTGGTATTCCGGAAAATATTATTGCTGCTTTGGTGCAAAAAGGAGTGAAGGAGCTTACCTGCATTTCAAATAATGCAGGTGTTGATGATTTTGGGTTAGGCCTTCTGCTGTATACTCGTCAAATAAGAAAAATGATGAGTTCTTACGTAGGAGAAAATGAAGAATTTGAAAGGCAATTATTAAAAGGTGAACTGGAAGTGGACCTTATTCCACAAGGTACCCTGGCCACACGCATACAAATGGCTGCTATGGGAATTCCTGCCTTTTATACACCGGCCGGATATGGCACTGAGGTAGCTGAAGGAAAAGAAGTTCGTGAGTTTGGGGGTAAAAAATATTTAATGGAAGAAGCACTACATGCAGATTTTGCCTTGGTAAAAGCCTGGAAAGGTGACCGCTTTGGAAACCTTGTTTTTAGAAAAACTACCCGAAACTTTTCTACCTCCATGGCCAAAGCCGGCAATATTACTGTGGCTGAAGTAGAGCATCTGGTAGAACCTGGCGAGTTGGATCCCGACCACATTCATGTACCTGGAATATATGTACACCGCATATTTGGAGGAAGGAATTATGAAAAAAGAATTGAACGGAGAACTGTACGGCTAACCAATGATAAGTGATAATAAGTTTCTTGAATTTACAATAACATATTAAAATAGAAATCGGTTATGGCTTTAGATAAATATGGCATTGCCAGGCGAATAGCTCAGGAATTAAAAGATGGTATGTATGTCAATTTAGGAATTGGTATTCCCACCCTGGTGGCCAATTACATACCGGAAGGCACTTTTATAATGTTGCAAAGTGAGAATGGAATGCTCGGCATTGGGCCATACCCTACAGAAGAAGATATAGATGCGGATCTTATAAACGCAGGTAAAGAAACGGTAACTACCATGCCTGGATCTGCATTCTTTGATAGTGCAGAGAGCTTTGGAATGATACGGGCCGGTAAGGTAGATTTAACGGTACTTGGAGCTATGGAGGTGAGTGAAGGAGGAGATATAGCCAATTGGAAAATACCGGGAAAAATGGTGAAAGGGATGGGTGGCGCCATGGACCTTGTGGCTTCTGCCAGAAACATAATAGTAGCGATGATGCATACTAATCCAAAGGGAGAATCTAAGTTATTGCCAAAATGCACATTACCACTTACAGGTGTTGGTTGTGTAAAAAAAATCATTACAGAATTAGCGGCTATTGAAATAACGGATCAGGGATTTAAATTATTGGAAAGAGCACCGGGTGTTAGTGTAGAAGAAATAAAAAGCAAAACAGCTGGAAAACTTATCATAGAGGGCGAGATACCGGAAATGAAAATTTAATTGTTAGTGGTTATACTTTTTTCGAAAGATTAATATGCGTTATAAGTAATGTTTTATGAAGCTATTTAATCTAGCAGTTTATTACGCATGGCATACATTACCAGGCCAGCAATTGTTTTAGCACCTACTTTCTGCTTCATATTTTGACGTATGGTTTCAATTGTTCTTGGGCTTAAGAATACTTCTTTTGAAATATCTTCTGTCGTTTTATCTTCTGCTATTAATTTTAAAATATTTAGCTCTTTTTCCGAAAATTTTACGGGGTTTGGATAGAACTGACGTATAGCTTTTTTATTTTGAATTTTTGATAAAACGGCTTTGTTTACAAGGTCGTTAAAATAAAAATCATCATTCATGCAGGTTAAAATTGCTTGGTAAATCTCATCCGGTTCAGTCGTTTTGGTGAGGTAAGCATTCGCTCCAATTTCCATCATTTTTGTGAATGAAAACAACAGTATGCCTTATATGAAAAGTTTGGCTACCTGCTTACATAAAA
>JBDSBL010000239.1:0-14486 GCA_039921625.1 Chitinophagaceae bacterium | reverse complement strand
CCAATTGAATGGGTAGCGAATAAAATATACCTCTTAAATAAACCATGAGATAGAATGAGATGGTCCTCTCGTAATTTACTATTTAATTACCTCAGGCGCAACCTATCAGCGGTTATAATATTGTTTTTTTTGTAATAAAAACAAAAGGAGGACCAGCGAAAGAAAAAGCAACATACCTACTATCTGATGTAGCTGTGCCATCCACTCAAAAGAGCCCCATTGCAGGGGTACTTTTTTATAGCTATCCAGCACGGCCAGCACGCCCAAAGCCACCTGTATGCCTGCAAATAAAACAGGGGCCCACACAGCAGATTGATAGAGTGAATTATGTCTTCTCTTTGCAGCGAGGATGGTAAAGAAGATAAGTAACAAAACCAAAAGATAAGCGATTGAGCGATGAATGAACTGCACGGCAATCGGATTGTTGACTACCGCCCAAGCAAAGGAATGTTGCTGCCCCCTGTATGAGGTTATGTTTTTGGGAATATATTCTCCGTTGATGGAAGGCCAGGTAGGAGCTGCAGTAGCTGCTTTTAAACCCGCCATGAAAGCACCATACACTAATTGAATCACTAATACAACGGTAAGCAGAATAGTAAATTTTTTCAAAGAAGGTTCAGATACTAATTGCCGCTTCGGCACCAGCAAAATAAGGGCGAACCAAAAAGTATACGCAAGCAACCCAAGTGCCAGCATAAAATGAATGGCCAGCCGGATGTGGCTTACATAAAGGTTCTCATCATTTAATCCGCTTTTAACCATGATCCACCCAATAGCACCTTGCAAACCACCCAATAAAAAAAGAACGATCATCGGCTTTACCATTTGACTGCTAAACCGGCGCTGAAATAAAAAAATCAGAAAGGGTATGATAAAAACAAGTCCGATCAACCGGCCCCAAAGACGGTGAAGCCATTCCCAGAAAAAAATAGATTTAAAATTTTCCAGTGTAAAATAGGAATGCAGTTGTTTGTATTGTGCAATTTTTTTGTACCCCTCAAATGCCTCATTCCATTGTTGATCGTTGCGTGGAGGAATGGTACCCAGCAAAGGTTTCCATTCAGTAATGGAAAGTCCGGAATCCGTTAGCCGGGTAATGCCACCAAGGATTATTTGGATAATGATCATGAGCACGCCCACTAATAACCAGATGGCAACAGGCTTTGAAGAGTGGGATGTTCCTTTCATGACCTGCAAAGGTAAAGAGGGATGGGTGATGTTTTGTACAGGTATGCACATTAAGTCCATTAGGATTTCTTAAGATCTTTTTTAGAAAAAAAATAGATAAGTATGGAAAGTGTGCCCTTTGAGAAATTTAAAATTTACCCATTAGCTCCTATTGATATACGTCATTCGTTTTTCGTACCTTACTTAGGTAGTTCTTTCTTTTTTCACCAAAACATAAAATCATGCAAGAAAAAGACTTGCGCCCTACTTCCCGACGGAATTTTTTAGGGACAATCGCTGTTACTTCCGCTGCTCTTGGCGTATCTACCTTTGCTGCGCCTCTTTCGGCCGGCGCCAAAACAATTTCTAAAAACTTACATTACAAAGACGATCCCGAAGAATGGTTTAAAAAAATAAACGGAAAACACCGGATGGTTTTTGACGTCACTGCACCAAATGATGCATTTCCTTTTGCCTGGCCCCGTGTTTTTTTAATGACCAATGAGGCTACCGGCACGCCAGAAAAAGATTTGAATGTCGTTGTCGTATTAAGGCACAATGCCATACCCTATGCAATGGCAGATAATATGTGGGCAAAGTATGGTTTTGGAAATCACTTTCATATCAATGATCACCTCACCAAAGCTCCAGCGGTACGCAATCCTTTTTGGAAGCCTAAAGCGGGTGATTTTGCTATACCGGGGGTAGGCAATGTAGCCATTGGTATTAATGAATTGCAGGATAGCGGGGTAATGTTTTGCGTTTGTAATGTAGCCTTAACCGTCAATAGTGCGGTCATGGCAAAGGCTATGGGCCTCAATGCGGCCGATGTGAAAAAGGAATGGGAATCTAATTTATTTCCCGGCATCCAGGTTATGCCTTCCGGATTGTGGGCCGTGGGCCGTGCTCAGGAGCATGGTTGCACTTATTGTTATGCGGGTGGATAAGTCAATGAAAGAACAGTGGAATAGCAATCAAAGGATCTCAATATTGCTGTTTTACTGTTCTTTTTTTGGTGAAAAACCTATGTTAGTTTTTTCATTTTATAAAAAAAATCTCACCACCATTACTGCTAAGAACCATAAAGGTTGTTTGCTTTTTTAATCCACCAATAAATTTTCTTCCATGGAATGTGCAGGTGCTGCATTAATGAAATTTTAAAAAAAGCAACAATTGTTGCCATGCATTAAAATTTTTGGTCAAATTGCACCTACCATGTTGCACCCATATTTTCAGGATATTTTATTAGAAGCCGGCTGTGATGAAGCAGGCCGTGGTTGCCTGGCAGGTCCTGTGTTTGCTGCGGCTGTTATTTTACCTAAAGATTTTTTTCACCCCTTGCTGAATGATTCTAAACAGCTGACGGAAAAAGAAAGAGACGAACTAAGGCCACAGATTGAACAACAAGCAGTGGCTTATGCAGTGGCTAGCCTTTGCAACAAAACCATTGATAAAATAAATATTTTACAAGCTTCTTTTAAAAGTATGCACCTCGCTATTAAGGCATTACAAGTACCGCCGGAGCACCTGTTAATAGATGGCAATCGATTTAAAAAATACAAACAGATCCCTCATCAATGCATCATCCAAGGCGATGGTTTATATGCTTCTATTGCGGCAGCTTCTGTATTAGCCAAAACATACAGAGATGAATACATGAAGGACCTGCATCTTAAATATCCGCAATACAATTGGATACAAAACAAAGGGTATGGTACGCGGCAACATCAGGAAGCGCTCCATAAATATGGTCCCTGCCGTTATCATCGCACCACGTTCCGGCTTTGTTATACTCATACCACGCCTGAAGAAAATAAAATTGTTGCCTAAGCGGTGCAGCGTTTAGGTGCCTCTTAGCTGTCTTTTTTAAGTAATCTCATAATTGCCTTTTTGTAAAAATTGGTTGAAGGTTAATAAGGCGTCGTTGCTGCAAGCGGCGTCTTTTTTTTGTGGCTAATGGTAAGTATTATTTCAATTAAAAACCTCCTTCCAGCCCTCTTATAAAATTCATTTACTTTTTATTGTTATTTAATTACAAGGTCCATTCTCCGGCTCCCTGCCGGGTTACTGATGGTTCGTCCTGCGTGAGGTCAATGATGGTAGAAGGCATTGCCCCACCTATTCCTCCATCAATTACAATGTCCACCAATTTTCCAAAGTGTTCGTATATAATTTCGGGGTCAGTATATTCTTCTACCTCTTTGCCGGGCAGTGAGGCACTCAATATGGGATTACCCAATTCCTTTACAATGCATCTTGCTATAGTATTATCCGGCACCCTTATACCCACTGTATCTTTTTTTGTTTTTAAAATTTTAGGTACTTGTTTGCTTGCTTCCAATATAAAAGTATATGGACCCGGCAAGTGCTGTTTCAATAAGCGATAAATAGAAGTTGGCAACTGTTTGGCATAATGACTCAGGTCGCTAAGATCATAGCATACAAAAGAAAGTTGCGCCTTTTGAGGTTCTATTTGCTTGATGCGGCAAATGCGCTCTACTGCTTTTTGCTGCGCAATATCGCAACCTAGTCCGTAAATGGTATCCGTAGGATAAGCCACTATGCCACCGTCTTTCAGGCATTCCACTACTTGCTTTATCAACCGCATCTGCGGATTTTCTGGATGTATGTGTATGAGCATAATCTGACGTTATAAAGTTGGTATCTTAAAATAATTCCAATGCTACAATCACTATAAAATCCGGGCCATAGAGTAGCTGGTTAGTAACCCTGATATCTAACCTATTTTAACATCCTAAAGGGTGCATCTTTATTTCCTTATGTAGTGTAAAAACTACCTTCGCTAAAAGGTAACCTATATGCAGCTACAACCGGTACCCGTAATGGAGACGATAGAATGGGAAGAATTTCAAAAAACATTTTATGAGCCCCAAAAGCCTGTGGTAATAAAAAGCATGGCGAAAGCCTGGCCGGCTTACACCAAATGGAATTGGGACTATTTTAAAAAATTGGTTGGCGATCAAAAGGTAGCCTTATACAACAACATTAAAAGTGATGCATACACTCCCATAAATACGGCAGATGATTATAAAACTTTTGGCGAATACATTGATACCATCCGCAGCGGCCCTGCTGCCTGGCGCATTTTTCTATTTAATATTTTTGACCATGCTCCCGGGTTAATAAAAGATTTTACCTGGCCGGAACATTTAATGAAAGGCTTTGTAAAAAAGTTCCCTATGCTTTTTGTTGGTGGCGCATCTTCTATCACCCACATGCATTTCGACATTGATCTTTCCAACATTTTTCATACACAATTTATAGGCAAAAAAAGAGTGCTGTTATTTCCATTTGAAGAACAACACAAACTTTACCGCAAACCTTTTGAGGTGCTGAGCATGGCAGACTTCTCCCACTACCACAATGCAGAAAGTAAAATTGATTACAATCAATTTCCAGCAATAAAAACAGCAAAAGGATATGGAGTTATTTTGGATCATGGAGATACTCTTTTTATGCCGGCAGGCTATTGGCACCATATGGAATACCTCGAAAGTGGCTTTGCCATGAGCCTCCGGGCTTTGCAGCCTTCCATCAGCGGCAAATTAAAAGGAGCCTGGTTTTTATTAGGCATGAGAAGTATTGACACAGTGCTTAAAAAAACAGTACCCGGATGGTGGTACCAAACTAAAATGAAAAAAAGTTTTAAAAATGCAGCAAGGGCTATAACAGCCGGTTGATGAAGAGATGGAACTAATTACATTAATTTTCTTTGGGTGCATCTTTCCAACGCCACAAATGAAGGCAGGCGTAGGTTCTGTACGGCGTCCATTTAGCTGCTATCTTTTCCATATTTTGATGCCATTCTTTTTTGTTGCTGTCATCAAGAGAATACAATTTTTTCATCGCCATTTGAATGCCATAATCTCCAACTGAAAAAACATCTTCGCGACCCAACGTAAACATGAGCAACATTTCAACGGTCCATTTTCCTACCCCTTTTATTTTTGTAAGCAGGGTTATTATTTCTTCGTTACTCATTTTTTTTAACCGGGCATCGCTGAGTTTATTATCAATTACAAATTGAGATACATTGTGAATGTATCCCACTTTTGCATTGGATAAACCTATACTCCGTAATGTTTCAGCAGGTGTGGCTACAATCTGCTGTGGGGTTGGTTCTCTCTTACCATATAGTTCTAAAAAACGGCGAAAAATAACTTCGGCTACCTTGGTTGATAATTGCTGACTCATGATAGAAGCACACAAGCGAAGGCCTATATTTTTATGAAGTTTTAAAACAATAGGCTCCTGCCCAGCTACCAGCTTTTTCAGCTTTTTGTCTTTACTTAAATGGCCGATGTAATCCATAAAAAATAGAGTACTTATTAAATGGCTATTAATAATTTATGGTTACTAATTCTTCTTTCCATTATAGGCAATGCACCACTTAAAAATCAAAATTCATTACTTCAATGTCCAACTCATATTACCATCTTTCTCATCTTTTAATAATATGCCCAACTCTGTTAATTCATTTCTTATTTTATCGGATGTAGCCCAATCCTGTTTTGCACGTGCTTCTTTCCTGATGCCAATCAATACAGCCACTAGGCCATTTAATTTTTCAGCTTCTTCTCCATTTTCACTTTTTAATCCCAAAACATCTTCTACAAATACCTTCATTTTATGCTGTAATAAAAGGAGTGTTTCAGGCAGTAAAGAGGTCAAGGCAATATTTTTATCTTTCAAAGAATTGATAACCGGTACCAACTCAAACATGCTCGCCAATACTTTTGCAGTATTAAAATCATCTTCTATATACTCCTCAAATTCACTCACTAACCTTTCCACTTTTGCATTTAGCTCCTTGTCTTCAGCTGACAAATCTTCCGAGCTGCGAGCCTTATTTCCTTTCGCTACAGATAGCGCGCTTTCTAACTTTAAAGCTTTCAACCATTCATAGGCATCCATCAACCGGCGCAAACCTTTTTCAGCAGCGAGTAAGGCATCATTGCCAAAATCAAGCGTGCTGCGGTAGTGGGTTTGTAAAATAAAGAACCGCACCGTCATAGGTGAATAGGCCTTCTCCAGCAAGGGATGATCTCCGCTAAATAACTCTGTCAATTTAATCACGTTGTTATAGCTCTTGCCCATTTTTCGGCCATTGATCGTGATCATGTTGTTGTGCATCCAGTATCGTGCAGGCATTTGATGGTTGCATATCGTGCTTTGTGCTATCTCACTTTCGTGGTGCGGAAACTGTAAGTCCATACCACCTCCATGTATGTCAAATTGTTTTCCCAAATATTTGGTACTCATAGCGGAGCACTCAATGTGCCAACCCGGAAAACCTTCGCCCCACGGACTTTTCCAACGCATGATGTGCTCAGGCGGCGCAGCTTTCCACAATGCAAAATCAGCGGTGTCTCTTTTTTCATCTTGCCCTTCCAACTCTCTGGTGGTTGACAACAAATCATCCAGCACCCGACCACTTAACTTGCCGTAATCATGCCCTGCAGCATATTTTTTTACATCAAAATATACGCTTCCATTTTTTTCATACGCAAAGCCGGCCTCTATGATTTGTTCTATCATATTTATCTGCTCTACTATGTGGCCAGTGGCCGTAGGTTCGATGGAAGGTGGCAGGGTATTAAACTCGTTCATAGCCCAATGAAACAGGTTGGTGTACTTCTGCACCAGCTCCATAGGTTCCAGTTTTTCAATTACTGCTTTTTTAGAAATTTTGTCTTCCGCTTCTCTTCCCTCCTCTTCAAAATGGCCGGCATCCGTAATGTTGCGTACATACCGTACTTTATACCCAAGGTGTAACAAATACCGGTTCACCACATCAAACGTAATGTAGGGCCGGGCATGGCCAAGATGACTTTCTCCACTCACAGTAGGGCCGCACACATACATGCCAACATGGCCTGCATACAAGGGTTCAAAAATTTCTTTCCGGCGGGTATATGAATTATAAATCTTAAGGCCGTTGTTCATAAATAAGGTTAAAAAAAATGATCGTTAATAAATTAGGATAAGGCGCAGAGCGAAGCAATTAACGGCAACAACAGGTATGGTATGCGTAAACGATCATGGGACGTAAAGATAATGGAAAATTATTTTTTTAATTGCACATCTGCCACCAGCATATAGTGATCAGAATAATTTTTTATGACCCGGTTAAATTGTAAAACAGAAAAGTGAGGAGTAGCTAAAATATAATCAATACGTAATGTGGGAGCAATGCCCGAAAAGGTGCGGCCAATTCCAAACCCTTTTTTCAAAAACGCATCCTGCAAACTTCCTCTTATTGTAAAATAAGTATAGGAATTTGGCACATCATTAAAGTCGCCGGCTATGATATAGGGATGGGGACTGTTATCAATTATTTCCTTTACTATGTCGGCTTGCCTTGCGCGGTAGATGGTGGCTTTTTTTAACTTAGAAAAAATATTACGCGAATTATACAGGAGGCTGTCCTCCCGCTTTTTAATCTTTTCTATTTTTTCATAATCCCCTTTTTTAAATTGAAAAGATTGAAGATGGGTTGTGTAAAACCGTATGGTGTCTTTTCCAAATAAAACATCTGCCTGTATCAATGACTCCGGCATGCCTGGTCTTGGATAATGCACAATGCCACTATCTACAATAGGATATTTTGAAAAGATCACCTGCCCGAAATATTGAAGGTATCCATCACCGTCCCACGAATAATAATGGAAAGGATAACCCAACTCTTTGCGTATATAATCAAGGTTATTGTAGTACATAGTATCCGTGGAGTGATAAAACTCCTGCATACAAAGCACATCAGCCTTTTGCTCCTTGATCAACTCCATCATTCTTAACCTTGTTTGGCTTCCTTTATTATTGTTGCGCCTTAGTTCAATAAAGCGGGCTACATTCCAGGTGGCTACGCGTAAGGTGTTTTTTTGTTTGGTGTAATTGAAGGCAGGTGCATTGCTGACAGAAAAAAATACGCTGATATTTTTAAAGCCTAAGGCAAGCGAAATAATTGAAATAAACACATAGCGTGGTCCGGCTATTAACCAAAAAAAAATAAAAATAAGTAGTAGTAAAAACAAGGGACCAAATGCCAAACCAAGCATTGAAATATACCACCACTTTTGAGGGTTGAGGTAAGGGCCCAGGCAAGTAATAAGAAAAATAACGGCCACTACCAGGTTGACGATAATGAAAAAACGCCTGGCAAACAACGAAGGACTGCTGTGCATCAGTGTCAATTACAGATCCTCCTTACTAGCTCGTTTTAATACTTCTCTTTCATCTTCGGATAGTGCCTGATATCCCTTTTGATGAATTTTTTCGAGGATCTCATCCACCTTTTGCTGCGTGAGTTGCAATCTTTTTTTGTAAGGCGGCACGTTACTTTTATAAAATAATTGATTCTTTAAAACCTTTCCTTTTGCGGGCCTGTCTGGGTTAAATAAATTATTGGCCCAGGTAAATACATTGTCCATCCACCTGCTTCCGTCATACCCTTTTCTCAAAAAGAAAATAAACAACGCACCGGCTCCGGCTCCGGCCAAATGAGCTACATGCCCACCCGCATTGTTGTAAGGAATAGTTGCGAGGTCAATGATCACAAAAATCATGGTAATGATCCACAACGGGATGCCGCCATTGATCATAGGGAATATGCGGTAATTAGGAGCCAAGATAGTGGTAGCAATGGCAATGGACATGATACCGGCAGAAGCTCCAATTGCTTTTGCCATCCCCAAATCCGTTTTTAAACCCGGAATAATATTGTAAGAAAGCATGAATGCAAAAGCACCTGCCAGGGCGCCGTATAAGAATACAGGAAACAATTTTTTATTGCCCGTAAGTGTTTGTAGAATATAACCAAAAGCAAATAACCAAAGCATGTTAGGAACCAGGTGCCACACATCATCGTGTACAAACATATGTGTAAGCAGCGTCCATGGGCGGCTTAAAAATGTATTCATATTTGCCGGCAGGGCCACCCAATTCAGTATTTTACTATTGTATTGCAACACACCATCCTGCCCATAAGTAAAGTAATAGATAACCTTAATAAAGGCGAGTAACACAAAAGCAATAAGATTGACCGCTATGAGCATAGTCAATGAATTGCCATCTTCTCCTATAGAAAGTTTGCGTTTGTTTTGCTGTTGATAATAGCTCATGGGATATTATAAAATTACATCTTTCACCAAGCTAATAAAACCTTTTTTTGTCACTTTTATTCCAAATTATAGCCAAAATGAAACCAGTGATGGCACCACCGATGTGTGCAAAATGCGCAATATTATCTCCACCTGCTATTCCAAACACAATATCATAGACTACGTAAGCAGTAATGGCCCACTTTGCTTTAATAGGAATGGGGATGAACATTAGGTATAAGTTAGTGTTTGGATACTGGTAAGCAAAGCCAACAGCAACCCCCATCACCGCTCCGGAGGCTCCCAATGCGGCAGCGGTGCCTCCCTGAAAATATTCTACCATTAAATGAAAAACGGCAGCGCCAATTCCGCAGAGGAGATAAAAATTTAAAAACCGTTTGGGCCCCCAGGAATCCTCCAATATTCTACCAAACATATACAGAGCAAACATGTTGAAAAGGATATGAAAATAGTTATTTGGTGCATGGGCAAACATATGAGTAATCACCTGGTACACTCTAAAATCAGGATCCGTGAAGGGGTATAGCACAATGTGATTAGTAAGGTCATACTGCCGGCCAATAGTTATTTGCGCCAAAAAAACCAATACATTAATGATGATCAGGGATTTTACTACCGGTGGAAAATTATTTGGTCTTGCGTATCTATAATCGTTCATAAATGAGGATCTTCTATTTAAGTTTTAACTGTACTATATTTTCTATGTGCAATGTATGCGGAAACATATCGACCGGCTGCACCCGGGTTACTTTATATTTTTCATCTAGCAGGGCAAGGTCGCGGGCCTGCGTGGCCGGGTTGCAACTTACGTAGACCACTATCGGTGCTTCCATTTCCAATATTTTAACCACCAGCTTTTCATGCATGCCGGCGCGGGGAGGGTCCGTTATCAGCACATCAGGTCGCCCATGTGTTTCAAAAAATTCATCATTGCAGACTGATACCACATCTCCGGTAAAAAAGTGGGCATGATCAATGTCGTTTAGCAGAGCGTTTTCTTTAGCATCGTTTATGGCAGCCCCTACCAGCTCCACACCAATTACTTTTTTGGCCTCTTTGCTGCAAAAAATACCAATGCTTCCTGTGCCGCAATACAAGTCATAAACCACTTGGTCCCCATTTAGTTCGGCAAAATCTCTTGTTATTTGATACAAACGCTCTGCCTGCTCCGTATTTGTTTGAAAAAATGATTTAGGGCCAATCTTAAATCGAAAATGTTCTAGCTTTTCTACCACGTAGCCTGCTCCATGATAGGTGATTGGCTCCAGGTCGTGCATTGAATCATTTCTTTTTAAATTGATGGTATATAGTAAGGTAGTGATGTGCGGAAACCGTTGTAGGATAAAATCTAAAAGGGATTCTCTTTTATCCTTATCATCTTCACCAAAAACTACATTCACCATTACTTCACCCGTACTGCAGGTACGCACCTGCATGGTACGCAACAGGCCATGGTGCTGCCTTATATCATAAAAAGATAGGTTATTAAGGAAGGCAAAATCGCGAATGCTATTCCGCAATTCATTGGTAGGCTCCGGCTGTAGCCAACACTTTTTTATAGCAACAACTTTATCAAAAAAACCTTTTGCATGAAAGCCAAAAACTCCGGGGGTCACTAGCTCTTCGTTTTGAGATAAAACTTCCGTCGATACAAAACCATTATCTGCATAGCCAACCTCTCCTCCCTTTTCATCCGCAGGCAGGGGTAGTGCAATAGTTCCTATTTCATCATCCAACTCTGGACGATCTCTACGGATCTTTGGTGGAGGAGTTGGTGTAAATTCTTTGGTGCTAAAAGTGTATTCGAGTTTATTGCGGTAAAAGGTTGTATGCACGGCCCCCAATATCGGCTGCATGGTTGGTAACTCTATTTTACCAATGCGGGAAAGATTGTCCCAAACCTGCTTTTGCTTGTAATGCAATTGTTTTTCGTAGGGCAACATTTGCCATTGGCAACCTCCACACACACCAAAATGCTGGCAAAACGGCACTACTCTGTCCTCTGAATAAGTATGGAATTTTATAGCATATCCTTCAGCCCAATCTTTTTTATTTTTTGTGAGCCGCACATCTACTACATCGCCGGGCACGGCGCCTTCTACAAAGATCACTTTGCCCTCCTGCCTGGTGATTGATTTTCCTTCAGCAGCATAATCTTCTATATGCGCTGAATGAACTACTATATTGGTCTTTTTTCTCACGGCGCAAAAGTACGTTCTTTCCGTATCGGGTAATAGCTACAGCAGTGGCCCTTTGGCACTTCTTTAACCATCTTTACTTTTGTTTTCTATTATTTTTACTCTCTATGTATATTTTAATAAAGCGTGCTGCCGCTGCCTTCTTTTTATTATTGGTCACCCTTCCTTCCCTGGCGCAAAACGGGCACGAAATAAAAATTACCCTCAAGCCGTTTAAAAATCAGTTTGTATACCTGGGTCATTATTATGGCAAAACCTTACCGATCATTGATTCGGTAAAATTGAATGATAAAAGCGAAGGTGTCTTTAAAGGTCCTGATAAATTAGGTGGAGGTATCTATCTTATTGGCTACCCGGACAGGGCACAAAATTTTGAAATACTCATTGATAAGAACCAACAATTTTCTATAGTAGCCGATACAGCCGCTATGGGTAAGATCACTTTTATTGGGTCGCCTGAAAATGATGGCTTTCAGCAATACCAGGCTTTTATGAGGACCAAAGGCCGTGCAATGGAAGCATTGAACAGCCAACGCAACGAAGCAGCAGATATAAAGGACAGCCTTAAATATGCTGCGCAAATAAGTGTGCTTAATAAGGCAATCCGGGACTACCGAAACGGCATCATTACCAAAGAACCTAATGGCTTGCTGGCTACTTTATTAAAAGCAATGAAAGAACCGGAAGTACCTCAAAACAGTGTTGAGGCTAAGAAAGATTCTCAGTTTGCTTATCATTATTTTAAAAATCATTATTGGGACGGCATCAATTTTTATGATGAGCGACTGGCCCGCACCCCTTTTTTTGAAAGCCGTCTTGATAAATATTTTGAGCAATTGGTTTTTCCGGCCGCTGATTCAGTAATAAAAGAAATGGATTGGATGATGGGATTTGCAAGCATCAACGAGGAGATGCAAAAGTTTTTATTATTAAAATTTGTAAACCGTTATCTCAATCAAAAGTATATGTGGGAGGATGCGGTTTTTGTTCATTTATATGAAAAATATTTCTCCCAAAAAGAATATGCCTGGCTCACAGATAAAGGACGCAAACTCATTACTGACCGTGCTTATAGCCTTATGGCAAATATTACAGGCAACCCAGCTGCCGACATTTCCCTACCCGACACTATTGGAAAAAAAACCACTTTGTACGAGGTAAATTCGCCTTACACTTTAGTAGCCATCTGGGATCCTACCTGTAGCCATTGCAAAGAAATGCTTCCTAAATTAGACAGCCTGTACAAAGCAAAATGGAAAGCCATGGGATTGAAAGTGTTTGCACTGGCCAAAGAAACGGACGGCACCAAACAGACCTGGTTGTCATTCATCAAAGATCATCGGTTGAATGATTGGGTAAATGTGTACTACTCACGTGCTGATGATAAAGCAAGGGTAGATGGTGGCATTCCAAGCTATTCGCAGTTGTACGATGTGCAAAGTTTCCCTACATTGTACCTGCTGGATAAAGACAAAAGAATTATTGCCAAAAAAGTAACGGACACTCAAGTGGACGAAATACTGGACTACAAAACCAAACAAAAATAACTGCTCTAAAAATCCACTCTTCATTATGCTAAAGTATATTTCAGTAGCTACCTGTTTTGTATTATTCTTCTTTTCAACTTCTGCTCAAACTCTATTTACCTATGGCGGCGAACCGGTGACCGTAGCGCAGTTTGTAAGTGCCTATAATAAAAACAATGCAGGGGCAAAAAGCACAAAAGCATTGCAGGAATATCTTAATTTATACATTGCCTCCCGGTTGAAAATTAAGGAAGCTAAAGAATTGCGGTACGATACCTTATCGCAATTAAAAGCTGATCTGGAAAACCTAAGGTCACAAATTATAAATCCATACCTCATTGATCAGGATGCCGTCAATAAATTAGTTAATGAAGCGTACAGCCGGTCGCAGAAGGACATACACCTGGCGCATATTTTTATAAGCGTAAAAGACCTGACGGCGGCAGAAGAAAAAGAAGCAGAAAAAAAAGTAGAAGAGGTGAAGGCTGCTTTGAAAAAAGGTACGTCAGATAAAAACTATTCTTTTACCAAAATAGCACAACAATATTCAGACGATCCATCTGTAAAAATGAACGGCGGTGACCTTGGTTGGGTCACTGTTTTTTCGTTGCCTTATGAGTTAGAAAACCTTGCGTATGCTACTCCGGTTGGCACTACATCTTCCGTCTATCAATCAAAAGCAGGTTATCATATTTTTAAAAATTTGGGCGAACGCAAAGCGCTTGGTCGCATGAAGGCAGCGCAAATATTACTTGCCTTTCCACCCAACGCAGATGAGGCTACCAAAAAAAATATAAAAAAACTAGCGGATTCTTTATATAGCCGGTTGACAAAAGGAGATGACTTTGCAACATTGGCAACTCAATACAGCAATGATGCCTTTTCTGCTTCCGCAGGAGGTTCTATACCGGAGTTTGGTGTGGGGCAATACGACCCTGTTTTTGAAACTATCTTATTTGGACAATTAAAAAACGGTGAGATCAGCAAACCTTTTTTGACCTCGTATGGATATCATATTGTAAAACGGATAACAAGGGTGCCGGTACCTGCTCTCAAAAACGACGCTAAAGCAATGGCCGCTCTGCGTGAAAAAGTAGAAGGAGATGACCGCATGAAAACAACTAAAGATGCGGTGGCTAATAAAGTATTGAATTCAGTAAACTTCCGAAAGGAAGCTTTCCGACCGGAAGATCTTTGGGCCTTTAGTGATAGTGTGATGGATTTCAAAATCACTGGAGCGCCATTACCTATTAAAAATGAAACACCCTTATTTACCATAGGAGAAGAAACGACTACTGCCGGTAATTGGATTGTGTATGCACAAACGTTCCGATACAAAAGCGATGGGTCTGGCCTTAAATCTTATCCCTTACTATGGGATGAATTTGTAAAAACAACGGCCTTAGATTATTATCGTGCGCACCTCGAAAATTTTAATGAAGGATTCCGCAATC
>JBDSBL010000238.1:0-12848 GCA_039921625.1 Chitinophagaceae bacterium | reverse complement strand
GTTATTTCCAGGACTTATCCCCGAGCCGCGGAACAGGCTACTTATACGGCCGGAAAAATGGGTTCTCTTAAAAACGAAGTAGTCGTTTCTGAAAATTAATGTCCTTTTCTTTCCTTTCGCTTTTTTCAGATGTGAGGTCTTTTGTAGCTTTGCGCATCAAAAACTTATTCGGTTATGTTAGAAGACCTTACGTTAACGCTTGAGCTGGCAGATGATTCCATGAAAAAAGCGGTTAGTCACCTGGAAGCAGAACTAGGAAAAATAAGGGCCGGAAAAGCTAATCCACAAATGTTGGAAGGCGTTACGGTCGACTATTATGGCACTCCTACGCAACTAAATCAAATAAGCAACGTAAGCGTATTAGATGCCCGCACACTTACCATTCAGCCTTGGGAAAAAAATATGTTGCAACCCATTGAGCGGGCCATTATCTCATCAAACCTTGGAATTAACCCACAAAATGATGGGGTCATAATTCGTCTTTTTCTACCTCCATTGACCGAAGAACGCCGAAAGGAATTGGTGAAAAGATGCTTGGGTGAAGGTGAGAATGCTAAAATTGCCGTGCGAAACATTCGACGCGATGCAATAGAAAGCATCAAGAAACTTCAAAAAAATGGATTGAGTGAAGATGCAGCAAAAGACGCAGAAACTGAAGCGCAGGAATTAACTAATAAGTTTATAGCCGTTGTAGATAAACACCTCGCCTATAAAGAAAAAGAAATAATGGCCGTTTAAGCACGGTTGGTTACATATACTCCACCTAAAATAATGGCAAGGCAACCCACTTGCATCCAGGAAATTTGTTCGCCATCCAACAGGCCCCAAAAGATAGCCACAATGGGAACAACGTAAGTAACAAGTGATGCAAATAAACCACCTGCTCTTTTTATTAAAACATAAAAAAAACCGGTAGCAATAGCACTGCCTACAATGCCTAATAGTGCCGCATATCCTATGCCTACCCGAGCGGCGTGATCATAGTATGCCATAGAAAAAACATTCTGGTACCACAAAACCACCGCCGCAATCACACTCATAAAGGCCAAGGAAATCGTAGCCATTTTCATTGGATCAACTCCTTTTAGATAATGGCTCACCACATTTACATTTATCCCATATAAAATAGTGGCAACAAGTATCAGCAATACAGATCCAATATTAGTAATGGTAATAGAGCCTTTGGAAAAAGTCAATAGCAGAAGCCCTGCAAAAGAAATGAGAACGCCTGCTATTTTTTTCGTTTGTAGTTTGGTTTTAAAAAATAGAATTCCAATCAGTATTACGAAAAGTGGTGTCAGGGAATTAAGAATTCCTTCCATGGCACTGGCTACATTTTCAATGGCAATTGCAAATAAAAAAGCTGGAAAAAGGTTTCCCAACAATCCGGAAAGAATGATAAGGGGAAGCTTGGATTTAGGTACTTGAAATACATGAAAAATGGCAAAAGGGAAAAAGACAATTCCTGCAGAAAACATTCGTACCGCACCAATTTGCCACCCATTAAGGTCCTTGGCACTTTCTTTCATTAAAATAAATGAACTACCCCAAATAAGGGACAGTAAAATAAAAATACCCCAGTTGATCCAATTGCTATTTTTCATAAACTAATTGCAAATGTGCAGAAGGTTTATATTTGACTCGATAAATTTTTTAAAAATGCTTCATTTAAAAGATATAGATACCCGGGCTCCACAGGATATTGATAAAAGCAAAACAAAAGATGAAACTGAAAAGTTGCTGGAAGGATTAAGCGATTTGCAAAATCTTTTATATGCTTCAAGTGACCATGCGGTGCTGGTGGTACTGCAAGGCCTTGATGCCAGCGGTAAAGACGGTTTAATTCGAAAGGTATTTAGTCGAATGAATCCACAGGGCGTACAGGTGCAATCTTTTAAAGTACCTACCGAAGAAGAAATGAAACATGATTTTTTGTGGCGCATTCACCAACATGCACCTGCAAAAGGTATGATCCAATTGTTTAACAGAAGCCATTACGAAGATGTGTTGGTAACAAGAGTACATGGGTGGTGCGACGATAAAACTGCAAAAGAACGATTTGATGCCATCAATCATTTTGAGGAATTATTGACGAAGCATAATGCGACTACTATATTGAAATTTTATCTCCACATATCAAAGGAGGAGCAGGACAGCCGCCTGCAAGAACGGTTAGACGATGCCACCAAACGTTGGAAGTACAACGAAAAAGATGAAGAAGAAGCAAAGCTTTGGGATAGTTATCGTAAAATGTATGAAGATGTTTTTGAAAACTGCAACGAGGTGCCCTGGTCAATTATTCCCTCCGACCAAAATTGGTACAAAGAACACCTCATTGCCAAAAAAGTATCGGAAACCTTGCAAGACCTTAAATTGAAATTTCCTGGCTTGAAGGGATCTAAATAACTGAATAGAAATTTTTTAAAACAAAAACAACAATTATGGGATTTATCAAAGAGTTCAAAGACTTTGCATTAAAAGGAAACGTGGTGGATCTGGCTATTGCCGTTATTATTGGGGCCGCATTTGGCGCCATTGTATCTTCTTTAGTAGAAGATGTCATCACGCCTTTATTATTAGCTCCCGCCCTTAAGGCAGCTCATGCAGAAAACCTGGAGCAACTAAGTTATGGGGCAGTCAAATACGGTAAATTTTTAGCGGCTATTATTAAATTCGTGGTAGTGGCGCTGGTACTGTTTTTAGTGATTCAGGGTATGAATAAGTTGAACCGCAAAAAAGATGAAAAAGCACAACAGCCTGCCGCACCTGAGTATACTCTTTCAGAAAAATTATTAATGGAAATCAGAGATGGCATTAAGAAATAAAATAAAATAAAAATTAATTAAAAGAAGTGCCGAAACGCACTTCTTTTTTTTTAAAATGCTTCTTGTCTATAAAGTCCACTATGCTTTTACTAATGCATGTATAAAGAAATAAAGCTAATGCATCATTCAGATTTGGATATAACCTCCTCTATTTTCTTTACCCTAAATTTGCCCGGTGAATAATAATTATCAGATAAAGCTGCCGCAATTTGAGGGCCCGTTTGACCTTCTATTATTTTTCATTGAGCGGGATGAATTGGATATTTATAATATTCCAATCACAAAGATCATCAATGATTTTTTAGATTTTATTCATAAAGAAGGAACATTAAATATTGAACTGTCAAGTGAATTTATTTTATTCATTTCTACCCTGATGCGGATAAAAGCTAAAATGCTTTTACCACGTAAAGAAGTAGATCCACATGGCAATGAAATAGATCCTCGGCAGGAGCTGATTGATAAAATATTGGAGTACAAAAGGTATAAAGAAGTGGCAGCCGATATGGCGGCGCTGGAAGCAGAACGCATGCTACAAGTAAAGCGGGGCAACATCCATCGCGAGATAGCGGCTATTGGTGAAGAAGCAGGTGAAGGCACTGAGATTCAAGCCATCACCATGTTCAAATTGATGAAGGCATTTGAAAAAGCAATGCAGCGGTATCATGATAAATTTAATAAGCCGGTGCATACCGTAGTGCCTTACAACTACAGCATGGAGCAAACAAAATCTCAAATGATTTCGCTGGCACAGCGAGACCGTACGTTGTCTTTTGAAAAATTATTTGAAACTGCAGAAAACCGAGTTCATGCCATATTCACTTTCTTGTCTATGTTGGAACTGGTACAAGGCAATTTTCTTCGAATCCTAATTGGCGAAGGCCGCAACAATTTTATTATTGAATACAACGAAGTGGCGAAAGGCTTTACCGATGAAGAGCATATGCGGTTGCTGTAAAAAAGAAAGGACCATCTTAAGCATTTTTATTTTACAATAAAAAAATATAAGAGATACTTAAGCCGTGATAATCTTCAATTAAGCTACGCTTACAGAAGTTTTGTCTCTTACTATTTCAACTACCGTATTATAAATTGCAGCAGCATCATAGCCGCACTCAGCGTGCAATTCCTTTAAAGTTCCATGTTCAATTATCCTATCGGGAATACCTAAGATGGTAAGGCTGTTTTTATAATTATGCTTGGTGATGAATTCCGCAACAGCGCTACCAAAACCTCCAACCACAGTTCCATCTTCAATCGTTATTATTTTTTCGTAATTGGTTAAAGCTTCGTGCAGTAATTCTTCATCCAAAGGTTTTGCAAAACGCATATCATAATGTGCCGGGTTGATGCCTTCCCGTTTCAAATCACGAATAGCGGTTGCTGCAAAATTGCCCGGATGACCTAAGGATAAAATGGCAACATCTTTACCGTCTTTTAGCTTTCGTCCTTTCCCGATTTTAATTTCCTGCATTTCTTTTTTCCAATCCGGCATCACGCCTTCGCCGCGGGGATAGCGAATAACAAAGGGCAAATCCGTGCTATCTAATTGTGCCGTGTACATCAGGTTTCTTAATTCTGCTTCATTCATTGGTGCACTGATGATCATATTGGGGATACACCGGAAATAAGCAATGTCATAAGCACCGTGGTGCGTTGGGCCATCTTCTCCTACTAGTCCCGCACGATCCAAACAAAAGATAACGGGCAATTTTTGAATAGCTACATCATGCACTACCTGATCGTATGCACGCTGCATGAATGAGGAATAAATATTACAGAAAACCTTTAATCCTTGCGTTGCCATTCCCGCACTTACCGTGACGGCGTGCTGCTCTGCAATGCCTACATCAAAAGCACGATTGGGCATGGCCGCCATCATTAAATTCAAGGAACTTCCAGAAGGCATAGCCGGAGTAATGCCCATGATCTTATCATTTTTTTCAGCCAGTTCAACTATGGTGTGTCCAAATACATCCTGGTACTTAGGAGGCTGCGGCAGCTCAAATTTCTTTTTGTATATCTCACCAGTGATTTTATCAAACAAGCCGGGTGCGTGCCATTTGGTTTGGTCTTTTTCTGCCAAAGAATATCCTTTCCCTTTTACCGTAAGTATGTGTAAAATTTTAGGTCCGGGAATGCTGCGCAAATCTTTTAAGGTATCTACCAGGTTGGTAATATTATGCCCATCAATGGGACCAAAATAACGAAGGTTGAGGGCCTCAAACAGGTTACTGCTTTTGGTCACCATTCCTTTAATACTTGCCTCTAATTTAGAAGCCATGTCTCTTGTAAACTTTTTACCAATAGGCAATTTGCCCATCAATTTCCAAACATCATCCCGCACTTTATTATAAGTATGGGAGGTGGTAATATCTGTTAAGTATTCTTTGAGCGCTCCTACATTTGGATCAATGCTCATGCAATTATCATTCAATATAATCAGCACATCACTATCCGCTACACCTGCGTGATTCATGGCCTCAAAAGCCATTCCTGCGGTCATAGATCCATCGCCAATAATAGCCACTGCTCTTCTATCCAATTCTCCTTTATACTTAGCGGCCATGGCCATACCTAATGCGGCTGAAATAGAAGTAGAAGAGTGGCCTACACCAAATGTATCATATTCACTTTCGCTTCGTTTTGGGAAGCCACTTAAACCGCCATGCTTGCGGTTGGTATCGAAATTATCACGACGTCCGGTTAGAATTTTATGGCCGTATGCCTGATGGCCTACATCCCACACCAGTTGATCGTAAGGAGTATGATAGACATAATGTAGCGCTACGCTAAGCTCTACTACGCCAAGACTTGCCGCAAAGTGACCTCCATGCACACTTACCACATCTACTATATATTGGCGCAGTTCATCGCACACCTGGTGAAGCTTTTCCTGTGGTATTTTTTTCAGATCATCTGGCGAATCTATCATTTGTAATAGAGGCCCGCTCGGTATGTGCATGGACAAATTTTAAGGATGCAAAAATAAACTTTAATTGTGCTGCAAATAGCAATCCATTATTGCTTAACAAACCTTAGGGAGATTGGTTTATCCTTATCCTTTTGTTTTAAAATAACAATTTGATAAATACCTGGGGATAGAGATGAAATTGGTATAGACAGTGCATTGTGCCCCATATTTAATTTCAGATTACCCATTTTAACCATTCCGCCTACTCCATTTATTGTATAAGTAGCACTTTGGTCCGAAGTTGAACTTAGCAGAAGATGTACGGAACTTGTAGCAGGACTTGGCCAAAGGTGTTCCGAAGCAAATACAACATTTACTGAGGTATTAATGGTAGAGGAATATCCGATGGCTCCATTTTTTGAAATGAATTTTAAACGGTAAAACTGGTATTGCCCTGTCTTATTTGCAGCCATAAAAAATTCTTTAATACCTGTACTATGAACAGGTAAAAAGCGATCAGATATAAATTGGTTACCATCGATGCTTTTTTCTAACACTAATTCCTTTAAGTTTTCCACATCACTAAAAACAAATCGGAATTGATAAGCATCTTTTATTGTAGGCACCAATTTGAAGGATTGTAATTGCACAGGAAGTACGGCGCGGCAGGGCAAAATGGTAAAATCAAAAGTTTGCAAATAACATCCTTTTACGGAAGCCACTGTGATGCGGTAGCGCCCAACTTCAAAACCATCTATATAAATGGATGGCGGGGTGCTATCCACGCCATAAGTATAGGTATCTGTAAGATCAAATATGCCATCATTGTTTGCATCTTTTACAATAGTATAGGTCATTGGAAATATGGTGGAATAATCTCCAAACTTTACATAAATGTCGATACTGCCATGAGTTCCATTGCAGTCCATAGCATTTACAATAGTGAAATCATAAGCAATCCCACTGGAACCACCCGTTCTATTATTGGTAGCATGTGCACTTTGTTGTGGATCTTTTACCCATTCACAATCTCCATCCAGTTTTCTCGCAAAGCTATTGCCACGGCCAGCAGACATTCCAAGTACCTCATAATTTATAGCCATGGTATTAAGGTCAAAAGTTTTGCTACCACAACCACCAACGCCGGAGGTAGTAATAACGGACGAAGGTTCTAATGGATAGTTTCTTATCACAGCGTCTACTACATTTAAATTAGGGTCGAGTAATACTAACTGTTCGCTGGCACCGCCACCATCAGTTAAGAATCCATCGCCGGTAGTAGGAATAGGAGCACTAGTACATCCGCAAGTGTTCCAATTTAAATTTGCATGAATGGTACTATCAATATTTGCGCAAGGTGCGGGTATAATGTCCTGGCCACTAATCACATAAAATTCTCCTGGTTTTAAGATTGTATTGGGCGGTATGGTTATGGAATAATCTCCATCCGTAAGGATGTAACAGCCAATATTCATGGGTCCCGGTCCAAAATTCATGAGTTCAATAAATTCGGCAGTAGCACCACATCCATTGGAGGTCCAGGGCATATATTCATTTATCACTACGCGGCCGGTCGTTTGGCTAAATGCGGTCACCTTTATAAATGAAAAAAGGAAAACCAGTAACAATAGGTAGGTATAACTTTTCCAGGTTTTCAAGGGTTTGATTTTATAGTGGTAAAATACAGTGCATAATATAGGAAGGCAATTATAAACCGTCAATTTTATGGTTATTGCGTTTTCTTACATGGTCATATCGTACAATTACTTCCGTTGGTAAAAGTTATTTTCCTCTAGTACAATAAGCAGCATTTTCCTTTTTTTAAAAAGTAGCTTTGGCTGAATGAATCGTTTTAAGCTTTCAAGGTATTGGGCTTTTCAGTTGGCCGGTTGGGGAACGTTTGCCCTTATAAATTCCTTTTTCGCCTATTCCTTTGATAAGTTAAGAGATCCGCAGGATGTTCAATTGTTTTTGGGCCGCCTTGGAATTTTTGTGGCGCTAGGGCTATTGGCTACCCACCTTATGCGGTATGCTATTATCAAATTAAATATTCTTCAAAAAGCTTTTGAGCGGCAGATACTGGAATTTATATTAGTTACTTTTTGCATTTCTTTTTTGGCTTCTTTTTTTAATATGGAACTACTCTCCAATTTCGGATGGCTGAATAAGGGAGAAAAAGAAGTACTGAATAAAAATTTATTTCTGCTGATCCTTAGTGGGGTGTTTAACTTTTTTGTTTATTTTTTTATTTGGAATCTGATTTACTTCACCTACCACTACGTTTCCAAAAGCCGTAAGCAACAGATGGATACGTTGCAATTGGAAAAGCTGGTAAAAGAGTTGGAGTTAAAAACAATAAAGGCTCATATCAACCCACATTTTATTTTTAATTCGTTGAACAGCATCCGGGCTTTGATTGACGAAAATCCATCGCGGGCAAGAAACGCCATTACTGAATTAAGCAATATTTTGCGGAGCAGCATGCGGGCAGAAAAAGGGGAAACAGTAAGTTTTGACCAGGAGTTGAAAATTGTAAAAGATTATCTTGCTTTGGAGAATATGCGGTTTGAAGATCGGCTGCAAGTGGAGTATGATATAGAAGAAACAACGCTTGGCCAACAGGTACCTCCTATGATGCTGCAAACCCTGGTAGAGAATGCTATTAAGCACGGCATAAGCAAACAAATAAATGGCGGATTGGTAAAGGTAATATCTGAGATACATGATAACTACCACACCCTAGCCGTACAGAATACAGGTTATATTAATGGAAGCATCAATAAAAAAGGGTTCGGAATACCAAGCACGGAGGATAGGCTGCTATTACTTTATGGCCCAAAAGCAAGGTTTGAGATTAAACAAATAAATGACGCACTGGTAGAAGCCAAAGTAGTAATACCCGTGTCACAAAATCAAAATTAATGAGAGCAATTATTATTGACGACGA
This sequence comes from Chitinophagaceae bacterium, assembly GCA_039921625.1. Classification (GTDB taxonomy): domain Bacteria; phylum Bacteroidota; class Bacteroidia; order Chitinophagales; family Chitinophagaceae; genus Flavisolibacter. The sequence goes on along the minus strand of JBDSBL010000238.1, from coordinate 4,162 downwards.
GCGGCTGGCAAGAGCCGAGTTGCGCAAATTACTGCAGGAGTTTCCGGAGATAGAGATAGTAGATGAAGCGGCCAACGCGGAGGAAGGATTAACCAAAATAGAACAGCATCACCCGGAGTTGATTTTTTTAGACATTCAAATGCCGGGTAAAACTGGTTTTGAAATGCTATCGGAAATGGACCGTGCTCCTCATGTAGTATTTACCACTGCTTATGATGAATATGCCTTAAAAGCATTTGAAGTAAATGCATTGGATTACCTGCTCAAACCAATAGAACCGCGGCGGTTAGCCGATGCCATCCAGAAGTTGCACAACATGGAACCTGTACCCACTGGGCACAACGGATCTGCGGGTGCCGAAAATAAAAGCCTGCTCACGGAGGATCACCAGGTGTTTGTAAAAGATGGTGAACGTTGCTGGTTTGTAAAACTGTCGGAAATTCGTTTGTTTGAAAGTGTTGGTAATTATGCTAAAGTTTTTTTTAGCACCCACAAACCACTTATATTAAAATCATTAAATGCCTTAGAAGAGCGGCTTGATGAAAAGGTTTTTTTCCGGGCAAACCGCAAGCATATTGTGAACCTGAGAATGATTGATAAAATAGAGCCTTACTTTAATGGAGGATTATTGCTTGAGTTGAAAGGTGGTGAAAAAATAGAGGTAAGCCGTAGGCAAACGGTGAAGTTTAAGGAGATGATGAGTTTATAAAAGTCACATCTATTTCCTGATAAAAATACTTAGGTCAACCTACTTAAAATTATAAGTAAATATTATCTGGCAATTCTTTTTATAGTATTTATTTAGTACAAAATTTTTTATAAAAAATATATGAAATCAATTAATAAAATTTTATCCGCTCCCCAATTTTTATTTGCCTTAATTCCTTCTTGCCGCGAGGTAAAAGGAATCGGCATTTTATTTTTTGTTCTTGCATTTACTATTTCATCCCATGCTCAAAAGGAAAATATTATTAATGCCAAAGAAGTAGAGCGCATTGAAAAAATATTATCAGCAGATGATATGCAGGGCCGCAAAACGGGTACTGCCGGTAGTGACAAAGCAGCCGCTTTTATTGCAGATGAATTTAAAAAAGCAGGCTTGCAGCCTTTTCAGGGTGCTAGTTTTATGCAAGAGTTTGTAATGCTGCGGCCAAAATTGATCAAGCAAAAAGGGGAGATAGATGGAAAAGATATTGACCCCAAAAACATAGTAGTGATTACTTCAGAAAAAGAACTGAAGGTGAATGAAAAAATGGGGTATGAGGTACAGCATTTGAGTGGTGCCAATATGATGAAAGACATACAGGCAACCCTGCGCTCCAATAAAAATGTGATTGCTTTTTTAGATACATCTTTCTCTAAATATTTTGGACGTTTAGCTCCACGCCGACCTGCTTTTAAAACAACTACAAACATCGTTTTTGTTTTAGGAGATTATAATCCAAAAGAGTTTACCATAAAATCAGAGTATAGTTTTGATGAAACAAAAATGGCAAATGTAGTAGGAATGATTCCGGGCAGATCAAAGAGAACAGAGCAGGTAGTTTTTTCCGGGCATTATGACCACCTTGGTATAGACAAACCGGTGAATGGAGATTCTATTTATAACGGAGCCAATGATGATGCGGCCGGAACGACTGCGGTTATCATGTTGGCAAAATATTACAAGGAGTTAGCCAGCAACGAACGTACTTTAATTTTTGCAGCCTTTACGGCAGAGGAAATTGGAGGCTTCGGTTCTCAATATTTTTCAAAGCAATTAAATCCGGAAGGAGTGATGGCCATGTTTAATATTGAGATGATTGGTACAGAAAGTAAATGGGGAACCGCGTCGGCTTACATTACCGGTTATGAAAAAACAAATATGGGAGAGATCTTACAGCAAAATTTAGCAGGCTCCGGTTTTACTTTTCATCCCGACCCATACACGACACAGAATTTATTCTACCGGTCTGATAATGCAACCCTTGCCAGGCTTGGCGTGCCGGCACATACCATTTCCACATCTAAGATGGACAACGAACCAAATTACCACCAACCAAGTGATGAAATTGGCACCTTGGATATGAAAAACATGGCGGAAATTATAAAGGCCATTGCAGTAAGTGCCAAAGGAATCATTGCCGGGAAGGACACGCCCACAAGAGTAAAAGTAGAGACGCTTAATTAGTTTAAATATAGGGGGAGGAAAGGTTGCCGGATTGTAATAAAATTATTACGCTTTTACAGGAACGGAATGAACGGCTGCAGCCATCTCATTTATGAGAGATGCATCTTTTTCAATTGCATTGCCAATCACAATAATGTCGGCTCCCGCTTTGCAATTTAGGTATGCCTTTTCACCATCTTTAATGCCTCCACCTACTATCAGCGGCACTTCTATATTTTGGGCTACAGAGAGGATCATTTCTTCCGAAATAGCTTTTTTAGCGCCACTTCCTGCATCCATATACACCGTTTTCATACCCAGCATTTCACCGGCCATGGCCGTGCAAAGAGCTATGTCATTTTTATCTGCCGGTATAGGGCTTGCATTGCTGATGTAAGATACCGTGGTGGGAGCGCCGCCATCAATCACCATATATCCGGTGGGTATTATTTCCAATCCACTCTTTTTTACAAAAGGAGCAGAGATGACATGCTGGCCAATCAACAGCTCAGGATTGCGGCCGGAAATAAGTGATAAATAAAGCAAGGCATCGGCATGCCTGCTCAGCTGTGATGGGCTTCCAGGAAAAAGTACTACAGGGATGGAGCATATTTTTTTGATACTTAAAATGCATTCATCTAAATGATCAGAAACGACGAGGCTACCACCAACGAACAGATAATCGACCTTTGCCAATGAAGCGAGTTGAGCAATAGTGCGAACCGAAGTAGGGGATACTTTATCTGGATCAATAAGGATGGCTAATGACTTGCTGCCCTTCTTTTTCCTCTCCTGCATTAACGTATAAACATTCATCAGCATCCGTGATAGTATAGTGCAAAAATGCAGAAACTTTTGCGAATGCAGCTATAGGGTATACTTTAATTGATGAGGCCATTAAAAGGCCAATATTTTATTAGTGGTCTATAGATTTTTAGATCCTAAATTCCAAAAAAACTTACTGTGCAAATGTGTTTATTCTGTGTATAATTCGTGTAATCCGCTATACGACTGACCTATACTAATTCTCCACTTTTTTATTCACAATTGTGAATATCTATGGCCTCTTTTTTTCGCTTTACAAAGGTAGATTCGTAGTCCCGCTAAACTTTTTTCAATCCATTGATGTTTAAAAAAGAGCGCTGGAAATATAAAAATATTACCTAACAAAATTTATATAATGGACCGTGTTACTTCCCCTACCAATAAAGGCCTTTCCTTTAGCCGCAAATTCTCCCGCGAAGGAGTTCCTGTATTCGATCTTTTTGAGTACGACTACCGTACTTCTGTGATCCGAAATCCAACAGGTGAAATAGTATTTGAAATGAACAATGTAGAAGTGCCCAAAGGATGGAGCCAGATTGCCACAGATATACTCGCCCAAAAATATTTTAGAAAAGCTGGTGTGCCGCAGACCGATGGAAGCTTAGGCCGCGAAACATCTGCAAAGCAAGTGGCGCACCGCATGGCCAATTGCTGGAGAGTGTGGGGAGAAAAGTATGGCTACTTTGCAAGCGAAGCGGATGCCCAAATTTTTTACGAAGAATTGGTGTATTCAATACTAGCGCAAATGTGTGTGCCCAATTCACCACAGTGGTTCAATACCGGATTGTATGAAAGCTATGGCATCAAAGGAAAGCCACAGGGCCACTATTATGTAGATGCTACCGATGGCCTACTGAAAAAATCTACGTCTGCTTATGAGCGTCCGCAACCACATGCCTGCTTTATTTTGAGCGTGGAAGATGACCTGGTAAATGAGGGTGGCATTATGGACCTATGGGTTCGCGAAGCACGCATTTTTAAATACGGCTCCGGCGTAGGCACCAATTACAGCAACCTACGCGGAGCTGGCGAAAAACTCAGTGGTGGCGGCACTTCCAGCGGTTTGATGTCTTTTTTAAAAATAGGAGATCGTGCGGCCGGCGCCATTAAAAGTGGTGGTACCACGCGTCGGGCAGCAAAGATGGTTTGCCTGGATATTGACCATCCCGAAATAGAAGGTTTCGTGAA